>JALTLT010000329.1 GCA_027001815.1 Gammaproteobacteria bacterium
CCCCACCACGGTGATCATCGCCAGCACCCCGCCGAGCACCCCCGCCACCCGGTCCACCAGCGCCTTTACCGCCTCCTGCCCCCGCTGCTGGCGATACTCCGAGAGTACCGGCACGAAGGCCTGGGAGAAGGCCCCCTCGGCGAACAGGCGGCGCATGAAATTGGGGATCTTGAAGGCGACGAAGAAGGCATCCATCGCCTCGCCGGCACCGAAGAAACGGGCGAAGACCATGTCGCGCACGAAGCCCAGCACCCGAGACACCAGGGTCATGGCGCTCACCACCGCGGTGGAACGGAGCAGGCCGCGGCTCACGCCTCCCCTCCACAGAGACCGAACATCAGATCCATCACGTTGGTACCGGTCGGGCCGGTCTCGATCAGATCGCCGCTGGCCTGGAGGAAGGTCCCGGCGTCGGCATGCGCCAGGGCCTCTTCCGGTACCATCCCGGCGGCCACCCCCCGCGCCACCGTGTCTCCATCCACGCAGGCACCGGCCCAGCGACCGGGGCCGTCGCGGCCATCGCTGCCGGCGGCCAGCAGGCAGCAGCCGTGCCGGCCGGCCAGGCGGAGCGCCGCGGCCAGGGCGAGCTGCTGACAGCGCCCCCCCTTCCCCGGTCCGGGTGGCAGCACCACGGTGGTCTCTCCTCCCCAGAGATGGACCCTGCCCGGCGATTCGACGACGGTGACGGCCAGCCGCTCCCCGGCCGTCGCCGCATCCCCGGCGACGAACACCGCATGCCGGGAGACCGCCATCCCCCGCTCGTGTGCCCTCGCCTCGGCCGCCTCCAGGGCGTCCGCCGATCGGGCCACCACGTGCAACTCCACCCTCCCCTCCGCCACCGGAGGAGGCGCCTCCTCCAGCCACGCCCCCAACCAGGCGGGGAACTCCACGTCGGCCGGCAACGGCTGCGCCACGGCCACCAGCGGTCCCGAGGCGATCACCGCCGGATCGTCTCCCCTGACATCCGAGATCAGCAGGGCCACCGCCTCGCGACCGCGCAGCGGAGCAAGCAGCCTTCCGCCCTTGATGAGGGAGAGCCGCTTGCGGATGGCGTTCATGGCGTGAATGTCGAGACCACTGGCCAGCAACCACTCGTTGAGTCTCTGCAGATCCTCGAGCGTGCGACCGGGCGGCAGCGCCTCCACCAGCGCCGAGCCTCCGCCGGAGATCAGGAAGAGGAACCGGGCATCTTCCGGCGCCCCCTCGAGAAAGCGGAGCAGCGCATCACCGGCGACCAGGCTTCCCCGGTCGGGCAGGGGGTGTCCCGCCTCCAGACAGCGGAGGCGGGGATCTGCGCAGAGTGCAGGATCGAGGGTGCCGCGTCGGGTGATCACCAGCCCTTCGCGGAGCCGCGCACCCAGCGCCTTCAGGGCACCACGGGTCATGGCCGGAGCCGCCTTGCCGAAGGCGACCAGGTGCCAGTCACCGTCGAGGGGATGCCCGGCCAGCCAGCGGGAGACGGCAAACTCCCCCTCCACCCGCCGCAGGGCGGCGTGGTAGAGGTCGAGCAGGATCTCGCGGCATGGCGCCATGAAGGAGAGGGATCAGCCCATGCCCCGGGCCAGGTCGGCCTGGATGTCGGCCACGTCCTCCAGGCCCACCGCGACCCGGATCAGGCCATCGGAGATGCCCGCCTCGGCACGCGCCTCGGGGGTGAGCCGCCCGTGGGTGGTGGTGGCAGGATGGGTGATGGTAGTGCGGGTGTCGCCCAGATTGGCGGTGATGGAGAGCATCCGCGTAGCGTCGATCACCCGCCACGCCGCCTCCTTGCCCCCTTTCAGCTCGAAGGCGACGATCCCCCCGCCGCAGCGCATCTGCCGGCCCGCCAGCTCGTGCTGGGGGTGGGAGGGGAGGCCGGGGTAGAGCACCCGCTCCACCGCCGGCTGCCCTTCCAGCCAGCGGGCCAGTTCCAGGGCGTTGCGGGAGTGGGCCTCCATGCGCAGGCGCAGGGTCTCGAGTCCCTTGAGGAAGATCCAGGCATTGAAGGGGCTCAGGGAGGGGCCGGCGGTGCGCAGGAAGCCGAACACCTTCTCACCCACCTGCTCCCGGTCACCCACCACCGCACCGCCCACCGCGCGCCCCTGGCCGTCGATGTACTTGGTGGCCGAATGGACCACGATGTCGGCCCCCAGATCGAGCGGCCGCTGCAGGGCGGGGGTGCAGAAGCAGTTGTCCACCACCAGCAGGCAACCGTGGCGATGGGCGATCTCCGCCAGGGCAGCGATGTCGGCGAGTTCCGTGAGTGGGTTGGAGGGGGTCTCCAGGAAGAGCAACCGGGTCTCGGGACGGATCGCCGCCTCCCACGCCTCGAGATCGCTGATCGGCACATAGTCGGTGGCGATGCCCAGCTTCGCCAGATAGTTGTTGAAGAGCATCACCGTGGAGCCGAAGATGCCGCGGGAGGAGACGATGTGCTCCCCCTGCTGCAGGAGACCGAGGCAGGTGGCCAGGATCGCCGACATGCCGGAGGCGAAGGCGACGCACCGTTCCCCCCCCTCGAGCGCCGCCAGCCGTTCCTCGAAGGTGCGCACGGTGGGGTTGGTGAAGCGGGAGTAGATGTTGCCCGGCTCATCGCCGGCGAAGCGGGCCGCCGCCTCGGCGGCACTGCCGAAGACGTAGCTGGAGGTGGCGAAGATGGGTTCGGAGTGCTCTCCCTCCGGGGTGCGCACCTGGCCGGCACGCACCGCCAGGGTATCGAAACGGTACTCGTTGTCGTCCGTCATGACCGCTGCCTCCTCCGCGCCGCTCTCCTGACAGGATGTTGGAAAACAGTGTCTTTCAACAGCCTGCTAACGGGCATTGTGAATGTCGATGAGACCCGCCTCCGGATCCTCCTCACCGACCAACCGACGCTCGCGTTGCTGTTTCGCACCGTCGTTGCGCGCCGCCTCCAGCGCGGCGAGATAGCCCTCGTCCACATCCCCGGTGACGTACTTGCCATCGAATACCGAGGCATCGAAGCGACTCAGTTCCGGATTCCCCTTGCGGGCCGCTTCACGCAGCGCCTCCAGATCCTGGTAGATGAGCCAGTCGGCGCCGATCGCCTCCGCCACCTGCTCCACCGAGCGGCCGAACGCGATCAGCTCGTGGGCGGAGGGCATGTCGATGCCGTAGACGTTGGGATAGCGTACCGGCGGCGCAGCGGAGGCGAAGTAGACCTTGCGGGCACCGGCATCACGCGCCATCTGGATGATCTGCTGGGAGGTGGTACCGCGGACGATGGAGTC
>JALTLT010000330.1 GCA_027001815.1 Gammaproteobacteria bacterium
GTCCGGGTGGTTGTTCCGGTCGCTCAGATGGGCGCAGACGATATGCTGGAGCCGGTCGCAGCGGATCGTCTCCAGGAGAGCGGCCGCCTGACAGTTGCTGAGATGCCCGTAGTCACCTGCCACCCGCCTCTTCAGGGAGGGGGGATAGGGACCGGCGGCCAGCATCCGCCGGTCGTGATTGGTCTCCAGAAAGAGGCCGTCGAGGTCGTCGAGTTCCCGTTTCAGATGGGGTGTACAGTGACCCGCATCGGTCAGCACGCCGAGGGAGAAGGCGCCATCGGTGAAACGGAACTGGCAGGGTTCCCGGGCATCGTGCGGAACGGTGAAGGGGTGGATCTGCAGGTCGCCGATGGAGAAAGGGGCCTCCGGCAGCACGTTGTGCACCGTCACCTCGTCACGCGGTTCCAGTGCCTCGGCCGTACCGCCGGTACACCAGACGGGGATCCGGTAGCGGGCGGCGAACCGGGAGACCCCCTGGATGTGGTCGGCATGCTCGTGGGTCACCAGAACCGCATCCACCTCCTCCGCGGAGAGCCCCAGCCGCCCAAGGCGCGTCTCCACCACACGCAGGGAGAAGCCGCAATCCAGCATCACCCGCGTGGAACCCGCCTCGACCAGCAGGGCGTTGCCCCGACTCCCGCTGCCGAGGGAAGCGAATCGCAACCCCACAGGGGTCAGCCGCCCCCTTCCAGCGCCGGGAGCAACCTCTCCAGCACGTGGCGGGCCTGGGCCGCGGCGACCGACGCGCCGCTGCGATCCAGCAGGCGGACGGCGGCCCCCTCGCCCCTCTCCTCCACCTGCAAACGGAAGGGAACCGCCTCTCCCGCCCGTTCATCGAGCCAGAAGAAGAGCTTGTGCAGGAAGCCCTCGGCGGCATCCTCGAAGGCATATGCGATGTCGTAGTAACCGGCACCGGCATCCTTTCCTTCCACATCGATGCCCAGTTCCTCCAGCGCCTCGCCGAGCCGCGTCCATGCCACGTCACGACCGGTCTCCAGTTCGATCCGTGGCTGATCCTGGTCGTCGACCACCAGGCGCGCGCCCACGCCCCCGGGGCCCCGCACGCCGGAGAGATAGCGCATGATCCGGCCCAGCATCTCCGTCTCCCGCGCCGGGTCGGAGGGGCGGGTCACCCAGGTGGTCCCCTCCGTGGAATCGGCACTGCCCAGCAGGACCTCCTCCTGCAGGTAGTGGGTCACCTGAACGAGGGTGGTACCGGGCACCTCGCCGCGCACGAGCTGGATGCGGTAGCGCTCCCGCAGTCCGGAACCGGAGAACCAGCCGAGAACGGTGTCGAAGAAACGATCCACGGCGTTGTCGGGTTCCACCTTCACCTCGACCCAGCCGGTCTCCACCAGCCCCAGTTTCGCATCGCCGCGCTCCACCGGGATGGAGTTGGCGCGCAGGAACCGTCGCACCCCCTCCCACACCGCATCCGGCTCCGTCTCCACCTCGAGCCAGCTCCGCTCACCGCTGGAACGGAGGCGGAAACCACTGGCATCCGGCAGGACACCACCCCTGGCGGCAACGGCGACCCGGCTCGTGTCGCCCTGCTGCGAGGCGGTGGGCGGCAGCTCCATGGTGGTGTCCTTGGGCGGCAGTTCGAGATCCGGCGGCACCTCGAGCGCCTTCACCGAATAGGCACGCTGGTATTCGTTGTCTTCCCCCAGCAGCCAGCTACAGCCGGAGAGGGCGGGGAGGAGGGCGGCGAGCAACGCGCCGCCGACGAAACGGAGGGGAGTGATTTTCATTCTGTCAGGATACCTTGGAGACACCGGCCTGCACCATGGCCTGGCGCAGCGGCTCGTGGCAACTGTCGGAGAGGGGCGTGAGCGGAAGCCGGATCCCCGGAGGAATCAGCCCCATCTCCCAGAGTGCCCACTTGACGGGAATCGGGTTGGCCTCGAGGAAGAGATCGCGATGCAGCCCCTCGAGAGCGGCATCGATGGCGCGGGCGCGACCGGCATCACCGGCAATGGCGGCGGAACACATCTGTGCCATCGCCCCCGGTGCCACGTTTGCGGTGACGGAGATGACCCCCTTGCCCCCCAGCAGCATCAACTCCATGGCGGTGGCATCGTCGCCGCTGTAGAGATCGAGCCGTCCCTCGCAGAGTTCCAGAATCCGTCGCGCCCGGGCCAGGTCGCCGGTCGCCTCCTTGATGCCGACGATGTTGGGCAGATGGGAGAGCCGCTCCACCGTCTCCGGCAACATGTCACAGGCCGTGCGACCCGGTACGTTGTAGAGGATCTGGGGAACCGGCACCGCCTCGGCGATCGCCCGGTGGTGGAGGTAGAGCCCCTCCTGGGTCGGCTTGTTGTAGTAGGGTGTGACCAGCAGGCAGGCATCGGCGCCCGCCTCCATGGCACAGCGGGTGAGGCGGATCGCCTCGGCAGTGCAGTTGGAGCCGGTGCCGGCGATCACCGGGATGCGCCCGCGGGCCAGGTCCACCACCTTGCGGATCACCTCGCAGTGCTCCTTTTCGTCGAGGGTGGCCGACTCGCCGGTGGTGCCCACGGCGACGATGGCGTCGGTACCCGCCTCCACGTGGAAATCGACCAGGCGGGCCAGCGCCTCCTCTGCCAGGGAGCCGTCCTCGTTCATGGGGGTGACCAGGGCCACCATGCTGCCGTGAAACATGAGTCTCTCCTCGACCGGGGTTCGTGGGCCGTTCCGGACCACGTCTCCATGCACTCCATCCAGCCACATCCCGCTGCCGGCGGACGCCGGGCCAGGACGGGGGATGCTCGTGCAACCGGAAAATGGTACTTGCCCGGTGGAGTGGTGACAAGCGATTCCTCCCCGTTCCTCTCTACCACGAGCCCCGGGCCGGCCGCGGGAGTGCGGGGAGGCTGCGGGTCGGGCATGACGACCACCGGCATCGGCGCGCCCGGAACGACGGGCCGCTCTCCCTCTCCCACAAATTTGGTATATTCTGATGCTGTTGTCCGGACGCCCCCGGAGGGCGCCCCACAGGATGCCGAAGGAGACGACGAGTAGAGATGAGTGAAGAGCAGCAGAGCATCCGCGAGATCCGCATCAACCCCATCGTGCCCAGCGAATCGGTGCTGGTGGCCACCGCTCGTGGCATGCGACCGCGCAAGAAGGAGGAGCCCGCTCCCCGCGACACCCGGCATCACGTGGAGAGCTGCCCCTTCTGCCGGGGCAACGAGGAGAAGACGCCCCCCACCATCGTCCAGTATCCGGTGGCGGGCGAGTGGCAGATCCGCATCGTCGAGAATCTCTACCCGGTCCTCGGCGAACAGGGCAGCACCTCCGGCCTCGTCTTCGGCCTGCAGCAGGCGATCGACGGCTATGGCCGCCACGAGGTGATCATCGACCACCCCAACCACGGCATCGCCCTGCACGAGATGGAGGAGGGTCACCTGCGCACCCTCTTCGGCGCCTACCGCGACCGCATGGAGGCGCTCTACCGGGCCGACCCCCGCATCCGCTATGTGCTCGCCTTCAAGAACTTCGGTCCCGCCGCCGGTGCCTCCATCCCCCACACCCACAGTCAGGTGATCGCCATGCCGGTGGTACCCGAGAACGTCTACAACGAGGTGACCAACAGCCGCGAACACTTCCGGAAGAACCACCAGTGCATCTTCTGTGCCCTGATCGACGAGGCACTCACCTTCGAGGCGACCATCTACGACCGCGAGTCGGGCTCGGTACGCCGCCGCATCAACGTGGGGCAGTATGTCGTCGAACGGGGAGAGCGTTTCATCGCCATCAAGCCCTTCGCCAGCCGCTACGAGTGGGAGGTGCACATCCTCCCCCTGCGCCACCAGGCCGATTTCCTCACCGTCACCGCCGACGACCTGGCCGATCTCGCACGGGTGCTCGGACGGACCATGCGGCGGCTGGACAAGGTGATCGGCGGAGCCCAGTACAACTACTTCCTCCACTCGGTGCCTCACGGAGAGATGTTTGCCGACTGCGGCCAGAGCTACCACTGGCATCTGGAGATCTGCCCGCGCACCTCCATCCCCACCGGATTCGAGCTGGGGTCGGGTCTGTTCGTCAGCACCATAAGCCCGGAAGAGGCGGCAGAACAGCTTCGCTCGGTGGAGATCGACGAGTGACATCCAACCCGCGGGAGCGCTGGCATTTTCCGCGGTCTGTGGGTAGTCTTGCCCCATCGGGAGCCCTCCCGGGAGACGGTGGAGAAACGACCGGGTTCAACAGGACGTTGAAAAAGGCCGTCCTGGCCTTTTTCAACGCCGGAAGCCGAAAATGCGATTTCCGGCTTCCTCGCGTTTTCAATGAGGCCGGCAGCCTGTCGGACTTTGACAGGCGGTCAGGTTCCGGTGCTTTCCGCGGGGCCCCGAGAGGCGGGAAGGCCCTCCCGGGGGACGCCGTGAACCCTTTTCGGCTGTGCTGTCCTGCTTCGCCGAAAAGGCCGGCCCCGCCATCCCTGGCGGGGCGTTCGGAGAGCTTCCTTCGTCCACAGGACGAAGGGTCTCTCCTCACCCCTGGGGGCTCGTCGGCGGCCTGCGGCGCTGCGCGGTCCTGCTCCGCTTGCAGGGCCGGGGCCTGCCCTCCGTGGCAAGCCCGTTCGCCGGGAGGAATGTCCACCGGACATTCCTCGTTTTCCGGCTCACCCTTGCCGCCAACGCCCCCGGGAGGACCTTCCCGCCTCTCGGGGCGGAGTGACATTCAGCTTGAAGTCCGACAGGCTGCCGAAAAACGGTGTTTTTCAACAGTCTGTTAACGGCAGCGAACCCTTGGCCGCGCCCCGGTACCATGCGCCCGCAGAGGCTCTCCGCAATCGAACAACTGGATCACCATGAACAAGCAACTGGTCATCACCGCCGTCGGCAGCGATCACCCCGGCATCGTCAACGAGCTGTCGCGCATCATCGTCGACTGCGGCTGCAACATCGAAGAGAGCCGCATGTCGGTGCTCGGCGGCGAGTTCACCGCCATGCTGCTGGTCTCCGGCAACTGGAACACCATTGCCAAGCTGGAATCCGCCCTCAAGGGGGCGGAACAGCGACTGGAGATGCACATCTTCAGCAAGGCGACCGAGGAGAAGGCGCCGCGCCCCGACGTGGTCCCCTACGCCGCCGACGTGGTGGCGCTGGATCACCCGGGCATCGTCCACAGCCTGGCCAGCTTCTTCTCCGCCCGCAACATCAATATCGAGGAACTGGTCACCAGCAGCTACAAGGCGGCCCATACCGGCACGCCCATGTTCAGCGTACACATGGAAGTGGGCGTCCCCGCCCGCCTCTCCATCGCCGAGCTGCGCGACGCCTTCATGGACTTCTGCGACCAGCTTAACCTCGACGCGGTACTGGAACCCATCAAGGGGTGACCTTCCCGCCCCGCCGCTGCGATCCTCCAGGAGCATACCGACCATGAGCCAACCGGAAATCGGCCAGCCGGCCCCCGACTTCGAACTGCCGGCCACCGGCGACAAGACGATCCGCCTCTCCGATCTGAAGGGCCACAAGGTGGTGCTCTACTTCTACCCCAAGGACAGCACACCGGGCTGCACCCGCGAGGGGCAAGACTTCCGTGACCACCACGCCGACTTCGAGAAGCTGGGGGCGGTGGTACTCGGAGTCTCTCGCGACTCCCTGCGCAGTCACGAGCGATTCCGGGAGAAGCAGGGCTTCCCCTTCGATCTCCTCTCCGACTCCGAGGAGACGGTCTGCACCCTCTACGATGTCATCAAGATGAAAAACATGTATGGGAAAAAGGTGCGGGGCATCGAGCGCAGCACCTTCCTGATCGACGCCGACGGCACCCTGCGCAGGGAGTGGCGCAAGGTGAAGGTGGACGGTCACGTGGAAGAGGTGCTGGAGGCGGTTCGCCAAATGGGCTGAGCCGGCTCCGTCCCGGGAGGCGGGAAGTGGCAAGGCAGGTTGGAGGAGCGCTCGATCCAACACGCTGCCTCGACGCATTATCCGTGTGAAGGAATCTCGGGTTCATTCAGGAATTCCTCCGGCCCGGGGACGTGCCGCCAAAATCGATCACTGCAGGTGACTGAATTTGCAAGGGAGCCGAAAACCGCGCTTTCCGGCTCCCGTACTCTGACAATTCAGGGATGAATCGCTCAGAGTTTCCTGAAGTTTTTCATGGCGCCCCGCGCACGCCTCCTCGCCGTGCCCCGCTGCCCGAGGCATCCAGATGACCCGACCGGTGACGAGCCCCATGGACCGACGCCTCTACATCCTGGACACCAACGTCCTGCTCCACGACCCCTCCGCCCTGTTCCGGTTCAAGGAGCACGACCTCCACCTGCCCGTGATCGTGCTCGAAGAGCTGGACCAGGGAAAGAAGGGGATGACGGAGATCGCCCGCAACGCCCGCCAGGCGAGCCGTTACCTGGACGACCTGATCCGGGGACGCAGCCAGGCGGAGATCACCGCCGGCATCCCCCTCTTCACAACGGGTGAAGGGGGGCGGCTCCACTTCCAGACCGAACCGGCCGCCCTTCCCGCCGCCCTCCCCCGCTGGAGCGCCGACAACCAGCTCCTCGCCTCCGCCCTCCACCTCCAGGAGCGACACCCGGAACGGCGGGTGATCATCGTCTCCAAGGACATCAACCTGCGGATCAAGGCGGCAGTGCTCGGCATCCACGCGGAGGACTACGCCAGTGACCAGGTGGTGGAGGACCTGAGCACCCTCTACCGCGGAATCGACCACCTTCCCCCGGATTTCTGGGAGAGCCACGCCAGGGAGATGGAGTCGTGGCAGGAGGAGGGAATCACCTGGTACCGCCTGCGTGGCCCCCGGGTCGCCCGGTGGCACCCCAACCAGTTCCTGCTGCTGGAAGGGGAGCAGCCCTTCCGGGCCCGGGTGGAGAGGATCGAGGGCGACTCGGCGGTGATCCGCCTCGCCCGCGACTACACATCGCCCACCCACGACGTGTGGGGGATCACCGCCCGCAACCCCGAACAGTCCTTCGCCCTCGAACTGCTCATGGATCCGGAGGTGGACTTCGTCTCCCTCAGCGGCACGGCAGGTACCGGCAAGACCCTGCTCACCCTCGCCGCAGGGCTCACCCAGACCCTCGAACACAAGCGCTACCAGGAGATCATCATGACCCGCGTGACGGTGCCGGTGGGCGAGGACATCGGTTTCCTGCCCGGCACCGAAGAGGAGAAGATGACCCCCTGGATGGGGGCACTGATGGACAACCTGGAGGTACTCACCGCCGGCGAGGGAGGGGCGTGGGGACAGGCGGCGAGCCGGGAACTCCTCTCCAGCCGCATCCGGGTACGCTCCCTCAACTTCATGCGCGGCCGCACCTTCCTCAACCGCTTCATCATCCTCGACGAGGCCCAGAATCTCACCGCCAAGCAGATGAAGACCCTGGTGACCCGCGCCGGACCCGGCACCAAGGTGGTCTGTCTGGGTAACCTGGCCCAGATCGACACCCCCTACCTCACCGAGACCAGCTCCGGACTGAGCTGGGTGGTGGAGCGCTTCCGCGCCTGGGAGCACAGTGGCCACATCACGCTGCAGCGCGGCGAACGGTCACGGCTGGCCGACTTCGCCTCCACCCATCTCTGAACGCGAGAGGGCGTCACGCGGCTCAGACGCGGTTGTGGCGGGGGTGCGCCTCGGGCCACGCCTTGATCACCGACTGCACCACGGTGGCCAGGGGGATGGCGAAGAAGACGCCCCAGAAGCCCCAGAGACCGCCGAACACCAGCACGGCGACGATGATCGCCACCGGATGGAGGTTGACCACTTCCGAGAAGAGCAGCGGCACCAGCACGTTGCCGTCCAGCGCCTGGATGATGCCGTAGGCCACCACCACCCAGGCGAGTTCGGTGCCCCACCCCCACTGGAAGAGGGCGATCAGCAGCACCGGCACCGTCACCACCGCCGCACCGATGTAGGGGACGATCACCGACAGTCCCACCAGCACCCCCAGCAGCAGCGAGAACTGCAGCCCCATCACCAGGAAGGTGACATAGGTGGAGACCCCGACGATGATGATCTCCATCATCTTGCCGCGCACGTAGTTGCCGATCTGCCGGTCGACGTCACGCCACACCTGGCGGGTGAGCCCCATCTCGCGGGGAAAGAAGCCGCGAATCCAGCCGATGATCCGCTCCTTGTCCTTCAGGAAGAAGAACACCAGCATCGGCACCAGCACCAGGTAGACCGCCAGGGTCATGACGCTCACCAGGGAGTTGAGGGAGAGAGAGAGGACATACTGGCCGAGGGCCGTCAGCTCGCCCCGGATCTGGGTGATCAGCTCCTGGATCTGCTCCTCGGTGATGAAGTTGGGGTAGGTGTGGGGAAGCGCCATGAGCGCCTCCTGTCCCTTGGCGATGATCTCGGGCAACAGCCGCGCCACCTGGGCCACCTGGTTCCAGAGGATCGGGAAGAGACCGAACAGCAGAAAGAGGAAACAGGCGAGGAAGAAGAGGAAGACCACCACCACCGCCGACAACCGGGGTATGCCCGACCGCTCCAGCTTCTGGACCAGCGCCTCCAGCAGATAGGCGATGACGATACTGGCGAAGACCGGCAACAGCATGTCGCCGAAGAAGACCACCACTCCCAGCCCGCCGACCAGGAAGAGGGTGAGGATCACCACCTCGGGATTGGAGAAGTAGCGCTCGAACCAGGCGCGGATCGGGTTCATGCCTCCTCCCCTTCACCGAGCCGGCCGCCCTGGCTGAGATAGGCGCTCCGGAACAACTGCTCCAGCTCGACGATCACCTCCGCCCGGTCCCTTCCCTGCATCACGTGCTGGGCCATGAGAGCCGACGCCTCGTTGAGGACCACCGACTTGTCTGCCAGTGGATAGACACGGCTGAGCCGGCGCATGGCCGCCACCACACTCTCGTCCGCCGGGGCCTCCTCCGGCCGCGGAGGCGGCAGTGGAGAACTCTCCGCCGATGGCGGGGAATGCTCCTCCTCTCCTCTCTCCTCCCGCGACTGCAGAAACTCGGCGAACTCCAGAAGCTGACGCCGTCGCTCCGGACCCAGACGATGATAGATGTCCAGCAACCGCCTCGCCCGCTCGCCGGGCCGCCGCTGCAGGGGGAGGTTTCCAGGCCAGACCATTTCGATTCCGCGAGACGCCGGGAGGTCAGCGCGCCAGCAACCTTGGGGCATCGCAGCCCCGCTTGCAGTAGACCCGCACGAACTCCAGCAGCTCGTCCATCACCCGGTGACGGAACTTCTGTTTCTGCAGCACGAAGGAGAATGGCCGCTCCAGTACAGGGGTGAGTGGCACCGCCTCGAGAGTTCCGAGCCTCAGCTCCTTGGCGATGGTCGCCTGGGACATGATCGAGACGCCCATCCCCGCCTCCACGGCCCCCTTCACCGCCTCGGGGCTGCCCAGTTCCATGCTGATGCGCAGTTCACCCTCGTTGCAGCTCTCGCGGGCCAGGCATTCGGCGATCACCTCGCGGGTGCCGGAGCCCTCCTCCCGGCAGATGAAGGGGTAGTCGAAGAGATCCTGGATATGGACCTGTTTCTGTTTCGCCAGGGGATGGCCGGGAGGGGTGATCACCACCAGTTGATCCATGCAGCACACCTCCACCACCAGGTTCTTGTTGGAGACCGGTGCCTCCACCACCCCCAGGTCGATGTCGTTGTTCTCCACCATGTGGACCACACCCTCGCTGTTGGAGACCTTGAGGTGGATCACCACATCCGGATACTCCGCCTTGAAGTCCCCGAGCAGCGCCGGCAGCATGTACTCGGCGATGGTGGTGGAGGCACCGATGATCAGCGCCCCGCTCACCTCGCCGGTGATCTCCCGCACGGCATTCTCCATTTCGGCATAGAGCTGGAAGATGGAGTCGGCGAAACCGTAGACCTTCTTGCCCGCCTCGGTGAGACTGATGCGGTTGTGGGTGCGATCGAAGAGCCGGGTGTTGAAGTGTTCTTCCAACTGGCGCACCTGGAAGGTGACCGCCGGCTGGGTCATGTGCAGGCTCTCGGCCGCCTTGGTGAAGCTGAGCATCTTTGCGACGGTGTAGAACACCTGCAATCTGCGGTCAGCCATGCTGCCCCCTGTGTGTCGTGTCGGTGATATCCATGACAGGCGGCCGAAAAACACCGGTTTTTTCAGCCGCCTGCGCGCGATACGGGGAGGTATCGCCGTTTTCGATGACGGCACGCCATGGAAAACGTGAAGGAACGGAAAACCGCGCTTTTCGGCTCCCGTACTCTGACAATTCAGGGATGAATTGTTCAGAGTTTCCATAATTCTAACAGTGAAGCCCCATAAACCAAAATTATGGGGTGTGAAGCAGAAATGGGGGCAGATGGCACGGATACCGCGCCATCCTGCTCGAGGTGCGATCCCCTTCACCGGCGCCGCCCTGGCGCAATGTCCAGCCGCTTCCCCCGCGCCCCCTTTCGGGGCGCGGGGGAAGCGGCCTCACGCCTTCTCGAGACGGCGCCGCATGAGCACGTAGTAGAGTACCGGAATCACCACCAGGGTGAGAAGGGTGGAGACCAGGATGCCGAAGATCAGCGAGATGGCCAGCCCGCTGAAGATGGGATCATCGAGGATGAACAGCGCGCCGAGGATCGCGGCCAGTCCGGTGAGCACGATCGGCTTGGCCCGCACGGCACCGGAACGGATTACCGCCTCCTGGAAGGGCAGCCCCCGCGCCACCTCCTGGTTGATGAAGTCCACCAGCAGGATGGAGTTGCGGACGATGATGCCCGCCAGTGCAATCATGCCGATCATCGAGGTGGCTGTGAACTTGGCATCCATGATGGCGTGGCCCGGCATCACGCCGATGAGGGTGAGCGGGATGGGGGCCATGATCACCAACGGCACCAGATAGGAGCGGAACTGCCCCACCACCAGCAGGTAGATGAGGATCAGCCCCACCGAGTAGGCGATCCCCATGTCGCGAAACGTCTCGTAGGTGATCTGCCACTCGCCGTCCCACTTGACGCTGTACTGGTAGGGGTTGACCGGCGGGTTGATCAGGTACTGCTCCAGGCCCTCCTTCTCCTTCCCCTCCGCCATCTCCTCGTCGAGACGGAACAGGATCTCGAACATGCCGTAGAGGGGGCTGTCCAGTTCGCCCGCCATGTCGCCCGTCACATAGACCACCGGCAGGATGTCCTTGTGGTAGATGCTGTGCTCGCGGGTCGCCGAGCGGACCGTCACCACCTCCGAGAGGGGTACCATGGCGCCGGTGCGCGAACGCAGCTTCAGTTCGAGAATCGAGGCGATATCGGCCTGCGAAGCCACCGGCAGCTCGAGGCGAATGGGGATCGGGTACTTGACGTGGGCGTTGTGCAGGAAGCCCACGTCCTCGCCCCCCAGGGCGGTGGCCACCGCGCCGGAGATCTCCTGCTGGGAGAGTCCCAGCAGGGCCGCCTTCTGCCGGTCCACGGAGAGGATCAGGCGGGGCGACTCCGCCTCCACGCTGTCGTCCACGTCGACGATGTCTGGCGTGGTCTCGAACACCCGGCGGATCCGGCGGGCCATCTCGATCTGCCCCTCGTAGTCGAGGCCGTACACCTCCGCCACCAGCGGTGACATCACCGGCGGACCGGGCGGCACCTCGACGATCTTGACGTTGGCACCGAAACGACGGCCGATCTCCTGGAGCGGCTCGCGCAGGGAGCGGGCGATCTCGTGACTCTTGCGCTCCCGGTGGTGCTTGTCCACCAGGTTGACCTGGATGTCACCCACGTGGGCGCCGCGACGCAGGTAGTACTGCCGCACCAGGCCGTTGAAATTGATGGGCGAGGCGGTGCCCGCATAGGCCTGGTAGTCACGCACCTCCGGCACCGTTGCGAGATGGCTCCCCAGCTCCTCCATCACCGCCGCGGTCATCTCCAGGGCGGTACCCTCGGGCATGTCCACCACCACCTGGAACTCCGACTTGTTGTCGAAGGGGAGCATCTTGAGTACCACCGTCCTGTTGACCGCCAGATAGAGGGAAGCGGCCATCAGGAGCAGTACACCCAGACCCAGCAGGGCACGCATGAGGCGCCCTTCGCGGCCACGCAGGAAGGGGCCGACCAGCCGCCGGAAGAAGCGGTAGAGGGGCGAATGGATGACGTCACCGTGCCCCTCCTGGTGGGGATGGGGCCTCAGCAGCCGGTTGGA
>JALTLT010000331.1 GCA_027001815.1 Gammaproteobacteria bacterium
GTACAGGGATGTGCCGCCAAAATCGATCACCGCAGGTGATTGATTTTGCAAGGGAGCCGAAAACCGCGTTTTTCGGCTCCCGTACTCTGACAATTCAGGGATGAATTGTTCAGAGTTTCCTTAAAAAACACCAGGACGGCCTTTTTCAACATCCTGCCGGGGCCGAGCCGTCGCGTCGAACCCTCTGTCCTTCAAATGTAGACCACCGGGCGGAGATCACCCCCGTGGATCGTCTCGTCCGTGTCAGTCGGGTCGTAGCGGGCTGTTGAAAAACCCCGTTTTTCGGCAGCCTGTGGTGCGGTGCATGGATGCACCGCCGTTTTCAATGACGCCAAGTCATTGAAAACGTGAGGAAGCCGGAAATCGCATTTTCGGCTTCCGGCGTTGAAAAAGGCCAGGACGGCCTTTTTCAACATCCTGGTAGCCGGGATCGGGAGATGCCCGGTCGTGGACGGGCTTCCTGCAGGGGGAGAGCCGACTGACCGTGATCAATCCCCCGCTGTCTCCCCGCCTCTATCATTGTCTCGTCGGCGACCCGGCCACGTTTCCCGTCGCGTCCGATTCGCCAGGCCTCTTCATTTCCCGTGAGAGCGACACGATGAGCGAGAAGATATTCCCCGATCACCCCTCCATCGTGCTGTTCGATCCGCTGGCACAGCTCCTGGGCGCGGGCGACGGCACCTTTCGCTACACCTTCGACGATGCCGTCAAACTGGCCGGCCACGCCTGTCCCACGGTGGCGGGGGCCTATGTGATGACCCTGCGTGCCCTCTCCACCCTCTACGGGATGGAGACTCCGGTACGAGGCGAGATCCGCATCCGGGTGGCGGGTGAGGTCGACCAGGGGGTGACCGGCCCCATCGGCCAGATCTTCACCCTGATCACCGGCGCGGCGGCCGACAACGGCTTCCAGGGACTGGCCGGACGCCATGCGCGCAAGGGACTGCTGGGTTTCGGCGGCGACCCCGCGAAGGGACATCGTTTCCAGCGCGGTGACACCGGGCCGGCCCTGTTCGTCCGCTACGACCCATCCCCCATCCCGCCACACGACGATCTCCAGCCCCTCATGCAGAGAGTCCTCTCCGGCCAGCCGGCGAAGGCCGACCGCCGACGTTTCGCTGCCCTCTGGCGGGAACGGGTGGTGGCGATCGTCGAGGATGGAGGGGAACGGACCGTGATCCTGCAGAGGGAGGGCGGAGGTGAGGGGGCTGATCTCCGGTCCCGGCCATGAAGACCGCACTCTTCCTGCTGGTACTCCTCACCCGAAACGGTGCCGGCGACATCCACGCCGCCTTCGTCGAGGCCGGGAACCGGGATGCCTGTGTGGCCAGGGAGAGGATGGTCCGGGCGCTCTTTGCCGGCAGCGGGATTCCCGTGGTGGGAGGAGGGTGCTTCGAGAGCACTCTCCGCTTCACTCCCTTCCGTCACGCCGAGGGCAGCCGCCGCGTGCGTCACTTCTACACCATACGCCTGGGTGAAGAGAGGGTGGAGATCCTGCCCGCCCGGGACTGGGCCTCCTGCCTCCGGGCCGCGCGTCTCGACCCTGCCGGTGATCTCCTCTGTGCCGGTTCGGCGCAGCGGCTCCTCCGCTGATCTTCCTTCCCTCTTCCGCAGCGTTCTACAGGTGAGCCGGGGATTCGCCGATACCCCGGGAAGACGCCGGATGCCCCGGCCCTCCATCGATTCCGATCCCTCGTCCAGGTTACCCCTCCCGCCATTTTCGGGGCTGGCCAGGTGATATCGGTCAATGCGGCGCATCCGCCAGTATGGTATGCAGTGGGGAACGGCGATGGAATCCGGACAAGAATCAACTCATCTCATCGAATACGAGGGAAACCATGAAGGCAGAAACGGTGGAGCGGCTACTCGGCATCCCGGCCAACGACGGCACGGAGCAGCGGAAACGTGCGAAAGGCACCAGGAAGCGGAAGGGTGTGAAGGTGGCCGGCAGGAAGCTCACACGCAAGGCGATCTTCAAGTATGGCGATTACCCGTACGAGAAAAAGATGAAACGGGCGGAGTACGAGAAGCTCAAGAAGGACCTGCAGATCGAGCTGCTCAAGGTGCAGAGCTGGGTGAAGGAGAGCGGGGAACGGATCGTCATCCTCTTCGAGGGGCGGGATGCCGCCGGCAAGGGCGGTACCATCAAGCGGATCATGGAACACCTCAACCCTCGCGGAGCGCGGGTGGTGGCGCTGGAGAAGCCGAGTGACCAGGAGAAGGGGCAGTGGTACTTCCAGCGTTACATCGAGCAGCTTCCCACCGCCGGCGAGATCGTCCTCTTCGACCGATCCTGGTACAACCGGGCGGGGGTCGAGCGGGTGATGGGGTTCTGCACCCCCACCGAGTACCTGGAGTTCATGCGCCAGACGCCCGAACTGGAGCGGATGCTGGTGCGAAGCGGCATCCGCCTCTTCAAGCTCTGGTTCTCCGTGAGCCGTCAGGAACAGCTCAGACGTTTCCAGGCGCGCAAGAACGATCCCCTCAAGCAGTGGAAACTCTCGCCCATCGACATGGCCTCACTGGACAAGTGGGACGAGTACACCACCGCCAAGGAGGCGATGTTCTTCCATACCGACACCGCCGACTGCCCCTGGATCGTCATCAAGTCCGACGACAAGAAGCGGGCGCGCATCAACGCCATGCGCTACATCCTGCAGAACCTTCCCTATCCCAACAAGGATCCGAAGGTGGCGGTGGCGCCCGATCCGCTGATCGTCGGTCCCGCCTCGATCATCCACGAGGCGGACGAGCATACGCTCTAGCAGCCTGTCGTACTTCAAGCTGAAGGTCACTCCGCCCCGAGAGGCGGGAAGGCCCTCCCGGGGGGCGCCGTGAACCCATCCCTGGGGGCTCGTCGGCGGCATCCCTGCCGCCAACGCCCCCGGGAGGGCCTTCCCGCCTCTCGGGGCCCCGCGGAAAGCACCAGAACCTGACGGCCTGTCAAAGGCCGACGGGCTGCTGGCAGCCGGGATGCGAAGGCGGTGCATCGGGAGAACGTCTCATGTAGGATGATCACCAGACGCCGCATCGGCCGCTCCCGGCGGGGTGGCCGGCCGCTGCCGGCACCGTATCACTCCCTTCGCCAACTGCCAGCCTCATGTCAGCCGATCCCTCCCTCCGCATCCTCCACGTCATCGGCAGCCAGCACGGTGGTGGCGCCGAACGCTTCTATGTCCGCCTCCTGGAGGCGATGGCGGCCGGTGGCATGGAGGT
>JALTLT010000332.1 GCA_027001815.1 Gammaproteobacteria bacterium
TTGTGAATCATGGAGTGGTGGAGACCGGGGTTTCGGCACGGCCCGGTGATGCAGCGGGCCGCGGAGACATTTTCCCTAGACTGTACGCAATTCCGCCGAAAAGGGCCAGGAAAAAGAGCCCCTGATTGCGCAGGATCAGCAATGTCGCCCCGCTGTCGACGAGGAAGATGGCGAGCAGGCCGACCAGCGTGACCGCCATCGCCCTCCCGGCATGCACCGCATGGCGGAACAGGAGTGCAAACTGGAGAGCGAGCAGGAGAAGCCCCACCGCACCGACCCGTACGGCGATGTCGATCGCCAGGTTGTGCAGATGGGGATGATGGCGAATCGCCTGCAGCTCGCTCTCGGCGAGGAAGCGGGGGGGGCTGGCCGGCCCCCAGCCGGTGAGGGGGCGCTGGCGCCAGAGATCGGCACCCAACCGCCACATCTCCACGCGCTGTCCCATGGAACTGGTCGGGGCGGCAACCGCCTCGCCGGCCCACAACGCCTCCACCGCCCCCCACTCGGCGACGAACCGCTGCCGCAGCTCGCCGGTGAAGGGGAGGGCAGCCAGCAGCGCCAGCCCCACCCCCGCCGGCATCAGCCAGCGGCGCCTTCCGCGGACGAGCCACGGGAGGGTGAGGGGAATCACCCCCAGAGCCAGCCACGCGGAGCGGGACTGGGAGGCCACCAGCCCCCCCATGGCGAGAATCAGACAGAGCACCCACAGGAGGGGGGGCACCGATCGCGGCAGGCGCGGATGACGGAAGAGGGAGACCCCCTGCCCTGCCAGGATCATCACCACCGCCACCGCGTACAGCCCCAGGGTATTGGGATTGTGCATGGTGAAACCGGTCCGCGTACCGTCCCGGAAGACGCTCCACGGAACCTCGCCGGCGATCAGCGGCTGGAGAATGGCGATGGCGAAACCGAGCAGGAAGAGCCTCAGGATGGTGAGGTGATGAAACCCGGAACGGTGGATGCCCCACGCCGCGAGCCAGACGGCGAAGGGAACGTACCAGAGGTCCTTTGCCACCCTCAGATGCTCACTGGCCGCCACACCCGAGACGCCCCCGGTCACCAGGGCGGAGAAGAGCAGCCACCCCCCC
Organism: Gammaproteobacteria bacterium; assembly: GCA_027001815.1. GTDB lineage: Bacteria > Pseudomonadota > Gammaproteobacteria > JALTLT01 > JALTLT01 > JALTLT01. The sequence continues at coordinate 1,089 of JALTLT010000332.1, forward strand.
CAGATCACCAGCAGCCATCCCCAGGCGTGGTGCCGCAGGGTATGGATGCCACGCGGCAGCTCCCAGAGGAAGAGCAGAAAGAGCAGCACCATCCCCAGGTTGGCGAGCGCCTTGGAGGGTGCCATGCCGAGCGCGAGGGCCCCTGTTGCTGCCATGGCGAGACGCTGCCGGGCAACCTCGCCTCTTCCCTGCTGTCGTGCTGGCACGGACCCTCCTCGTCAGGTTGCGTACGGGGCCATCCGGCACGGCACCCGAGTGAGCGGACCGCCGCCGACGGCCCACGAGGTGCCTATTATGCGGCGCAGGAGATGGCGGTCAAATCCCTTCTCCCGCAACCTCCTCTCCCGACCTCCGGAAGTGGCCACCGGAGAGGGGTCGGGCGGCCGGCAGTGAGACCTCGAAAGCGGAAGCCCAACTGGTACAATGGTGCGGTTCCCATCCCTCCCGGACCCCGCATGACCCACTCCGCGCCCCGCGTGCTCATTCTCACCGCGCCTCTCCACCGACCCAGCACCCGGGTGCGGGTGACGACGCTGCTGCCGTGGCTCGAGCGGGAGGGGGTCCGGGCGGAAGTGGTGGCCTGGCCCCGCCGCCCGCGCCAGCGGTGGCGACTGCTGGAAAGGTGCCGCCGGCACGACGTGGTCGTGTTGCAGAAGGTTCTGCCGACCGCCCTGGAACTGCATCTCCTGCGACGCGCCAGTCACCGCCTGATCTACGATCTGGACGACGCCGTATTCCTCCGCGCGGCCGGGGGTGGCCAGCCGAGCCGCACCCGGGCGGCCCGTTTCGCCCGCCTCTGCCGCCTGGTGGACGGCGTGACCGCCGGCAACCGCTACCTGGCGGAGGCCGCCCGCCAGCAGGGGGCACGCACCTGGCTGGTGCCCTCCTCGGTGCCGGTGGAGCGGCCACCCCGCAATCACACCTTCAGCGTTCCTCCCGTGGTCGGCTGGATCGGCAGCCAACACACCCTCCCCTACCTGGAGGCGATCGCCGGAGCACTCGGCGAGGCGGCGAGGCGACACCCCTTCCGTCTCCACGTGATCGCCGACGCCGTGCCGCAGATCCCGCAGGTGGAGGTGGTGCCCATCCCCTGGTCGGAGGCGACCGAAGAAGGCGAGCTGCGCCGCCTGGACGTGGGCCTGATGCCACTTCCCGACGACCCCTGGACACGGGGCAAGTGTGCCTACAAGCTGCTCCAGTACATGGCCGCCGGTGTGCCCTGGGTCGCCTCACCGGTAGGAATGAATCGCGAACTCGCGGAGGCGGACGGCGGCGGCCTGCTGGCCACCGATACCACCTTCGCCGAGACCCTCGCGGACCTGCTGGAATCCCCGGAACGGCGCGCGGCGCTGGGCCGGCGCGGGCGGCTGATGGTGGAACGGCACTACAGCCGGCCGGTGGCGGCGCGGCTGCTCGCGGAGGCGCTGCGCGAAGCACTGGAGACGGAGAGATGAGCACCGCTGCGCCGATCTCCCTCTACCTCCCCGGCTACGACAAGGGGGGCGTGGAGCGCATGATGACCAACCTGGCCCGCGCTCTCGCCCATCACGGCGTGAGAGTCGACCTGCTGCTGCCCCCCTCCGCATCCAGTTATCTGGAGGCCCTGCCGCCGGGCGTCTCGCTCCACCACCTGCCGGATCGCGGCGAGGAGAACTGGCTCGACGACTACTGCGCCCGCCACTCCCCCCGCCTGCTCCTCGCCGCCAAGCCCGGCGGCCACCTGCGACTGTTGAAGGCGCGGCAACGGCTGGGACTCCGGGTACCGGTGGCGCTGCGCATCGGGACCACCACCAGCGCCGTGATCGAGCGGGTCCGCTGGCCCTGGAGACGCCGGCGACTGCGCGCCGAGTTGCGCCACTGGTATCCGCAGGCGGATCGTCTGCTGGCGGTCTCCCGCAGCGTCGCCGACGACCTCGCCACCCTCGGCATCGAGGCGCCGGTCACAGCGGTTCCCAACCCGGTGATCGACAGCCGCCTGGAACGGCTGGCGGCGGAGCCCCTTCCGGCGCGCCCGGACGATCTTCCGCTGATCGTCGCCGTCGGCCGCCTCTCGCGGGTGAAGGACTTCCCCACCCTGCTGCACGCCTTCGCCCGACTGCGCCGGCG
>JALTLT010000333.1 GCA_027001815.1 Gammaproteobacteria bacterium
TTCTTCGACCGGCTGGGCGTGCCCCGGCTCTCATGACCTCAACTTCCCGAACCGCCCGGTGCGGAACCGCATGCCGGGTGGTGTGGGAGGGGCTCGGTCAGCTATGCTGACCGCCCCTATCCCGATTCCTGCTCCCGCCCATGACCCGGCAGAGGGCGGTCGCTCTCCCTCCCCTGCCCCCTCTCCGTTCGGCAAAAAGGGGGCCGAAGCCCCCTCTTCTGCATCGTGCCGTGCGGCACCGCCGCAGAGTCGGCGTCAGTTGAACGCCTCGCCCGGCTTCTTGCCCATCGCCTTGAGCATGGTGGCCAGCGGGCAGAAACCGGTGAACGCCGCCTGCAGCATGTTGAGGCCGACGAAACCGGTGAACCAGAGCCAGTTGATGCTGTGCACCTGGGAGAGGACGACACTGACCAGAATGGCGAAGCCGGCGAAGGCCATGACGATACGATCGATGTTCACCTGCGTTTCCTCCGTGTTTCGTTGTGTCCGGACACCGGCCGGCGCCATACCTGCCGGTCGGGCATGCCTCCATGGTGGAAGCATAAAGGAATCTCTGATCTATTCAGAGATTCCTGCGGCACAGGGACGTGCCGCCAAAATCGATCACTGCAGGTGATCGATTTTGCAAGGGAGCCGAAAACCGCGTTTTTCGGCTCCCGTACTCTGACAATTCGGGCATGAACTGTTCAGAGTTTCCCCAAAAAATTAATTATATACTGATTTACTAGGAAATAAACCCCTTGCTGGCGACGGGGATATTCCCATTCAAGAATCGAGGCGAACCGGCCGAATCAGGAACCGAGGGGTCTTCATCCGGCGCGAGGGCCGAAGAACCCATTTTCATTACGGTTTCGGGATCTGTCCCACGAAGCGGTTGAGACCTGGGACACACAAGCAAGGGAGGGAGTGCGCTAGCCTGTAACCAACTCAACCGCTGGACGGGATCATGCGCAGAGAAGAGGTCAAGGTCGAGGTTGCCGATCTCCAGGTGGGTATGTACGTCTCCCGCCTCGACCGACCCTGGATCGAGACACCGTTCCCGCTTCAGGGGTTCTTCATCCGCAGTTTTCGCGACGTCCAGAATCTCCTCCCCTATTGCCAGCACGTCTACGTGGACGTCATCCGCGGCAAGCCGCCGGTACCCCGCGAGGATCCTCTCGCACCTCGCTCTTCGGAGAGGGGCAACGGCTCCGCCTCCGTACCCGTCCGTCCTCTCAAGATCCGACGCGATGTCTATCCCGACACCCAGCCCATGCGGCGGGAACTGCGCCAGGCGCAACGCGCCCATCGGCGTCTGGTGAGACTCCTCTCGCGATGGGGGGACACCCCTCCCGGGGATGAACAGATCCCCCAGATCCAGAAGGCGGTGGAGGAGGTGGTCGAGAGTGTGGTGCGCAACCCCGACGCCCTCCTCTGGCTGGCACGGATCCAGCGCCACAGCGACACCCTGTTCGGCGCCTCGGCCCGCTCGGCGGTCTGGGCGCTGGTGTTCGGGCGTCACCTGGGACTGTCACCCCAGGCGCTGGAGGCGCTCTCTCTCGGGGTGCTGCTGGCGGACGTGGGCATGACCGCGCTGCCGGGATCGGTTCGGCACTCCAACATCATCATTCCCGATGCCGAGCTGCGCAGCCACGTCGCCCTGGGCCTGGAGCGACTGGAAGGGGTGGAGGGGATCGACTCGGTGGCCCTTTCGGTGGTCGCGGCCCACCACGAACGGTTCGATGGCAGCGGTTATCCCAAGGGGCTGCGCGGCGACGAGATCTCCTATCTGGCCAAGGTGGCCGGCATCGCCATGTATTTCGACGAACTCCTCAATCCCGTCCGCGGGCGCGGCATCACCTCCTCCCAGGCGATGGAACAGCTCTACCGCGAGCGTGACCGCCTCTTCCAGGAACAGCTCGTCAGCGAGTTCATCCAGGCGATCGGCATCTATCCGGTGGGCAGTCTCGTGGAACTCAACACCGGAGAGATCGGCATGGTGCTGGAGCAGGATCGCGAACACCGCCTTCAGCCCACCATTCTGCTACTGTTCGATTCGGGTGGCGGGCGCCGCCGGCGGCTGACCACGGTCAATCTCCACGAGCAGCGCAACGACGAGACCCCGGTCCAGATCCAGCGCGCGGTGGAGCCCGGGACCCTCGACATCGACCTGCAGGCGGTCCACGATGCCTGGTTCGGTCGACGCTGGTTCCGACGCCTGGCCGCCGCCTGAGGCCAGGAGCGGCGGGAACGTGCCCCATCAGGTGGCGGAGAAGTAGCGCTCCAGGTACTCCTGGAAGCTCTCTCCCTGGTGCTCCTCCTCGATCCGGCGCTGCGCCTCCTCCGAATCCTTCGCCGCCTCGGTGAAGAAGATCTCGATGCGCTCGCTGTAGGGAAGGGAGAGCAGGTGGCGCTGATGCTGGCGTGACATGCGCCACGCGAATTCGAAGAAGCTCTCGCCGCGATCGCGCATCTCGGCGAGCATCCGCGCCGAAGGGGTGAGGTCGGGATCGAGTACCTTGCGACGCTGCAGGCGCAGGGCATCCTGGTAGGGATTCCCCTCCCGGTCCGCATCCATCGCCCGACAGATGGGCTCCATGGCATCCAGTACCTCCAGGGCCCACTGACGCAACGGAATCTCCTCGCCCCGGCGGCGGAGTCTCAACCGGGGGTCACGCCCCCGGTGGGCGCTCTCCATCTCGTTGCTGTCGATCTCCTGCTGCTCCTCGCAGTCGATGAGCGGGCTCTCATGGAGCAGGCAGAAGAGCATGAGGGCGTCCAGGAAGCGGAGCTGTTCGCGGTTGATGCCCACCGGATCGAAGGCGTTGACATCCAGGGAGCGCAGCTCGATGTACGCCACCCCTCCGCGCAGCAGGGCCCGGCTGGGTGGCTCGTCGCCCTTCAGTCGCGGCTTCGGGCGTACCGTCGAGTAGTACTCGTTCTCGATCTGCAGGATGCTGGCGTTGAGCTGACGATACTCGCCATCCACCACCACCCCGATCGCCTCGTAACGGGGACAGGGTGTATGGATGGCGTGACGCAGACTCTCCACGTAGGCCTCGAGACTGTCGTATCGTGCCTTGATACCGGTCTCGTTCTCCTGGTTGTTCTGATAGCCGATATCCCCCATCCTCAGCGAGGTGGCCCACGGTTCGTAGAAGGTGCCGTTGTCCATGGGCGTGAGGGAGGTCGCCTTGCCCTGCA
>JALTLT010000334.1 GCA_027001815.1 Gammaproteobacteria bacterium
CCTGGTGCGCCGCACCCTCATCCAGGTCACCGACGATCGCCACCACCGCGTTTCGCGCCACGTAGAGGCGGCGGTAGAAGGCCAGCAGCTCCTCACGGGTGAGCGACCTGACGGTCGCCTCGTCACCCTGGGTGGGGTGGGCGTAGGGGTGATCGCCATAGAGGGCGGCGTAGAAGGCGTCGTCGGCCACCTTGCCCGGGTCCTGCTTGCGGTAGCGGAGGCTCACCAGCACCTGGTTGCGCTCCAGCTCCAGCTTGTCGGCGGGGAAGGTGGGACGGGTGATCATCGCCGCCACGGTGGAGACGGTGGTCTGCAGGGGACCGGGCTCGCTCAGGGAGCGCAGGCCGATGGTGGCACGATCCATGCCGACGCTGATGGAGGTGTTCGAGCCGACCCGGTCGATGCGCTCGGCGATGGCATCCGCATCCCACTCACCGGCGCCCATGTCGAGCAGGGTGGCGGTGAGAAAGGCGGTTCCGGGCCGGTCGCCGTCGCGGGCGCTGCCGGCGGCGAACACCACCCGCGCATCGACGATGGGCAGGCCCCGCGCCTCGATGAAGTAGACCCGGGCGCCGTTGGCGGTCTCCCAGTGGTGGATCACGGGACCGGCATGGGCGACCACGCCGACCAGCAGCAGGGCAATGCCGGCGAGGAGCCGGCGAACGGTCCGGTAGTCGGCGCTGCCGATCATTTCTTCTCCTCCTCTTCCTGCGGCTGGAGGATGCCGACGGTGAGGTTGTCGTCGTTCAGGTAGAGACGGGCCACGGTACGGACCTGCTCGAGGGTGACGGCACGGATCCGCTCGACGAACGCCTCCATGGTCTGCCACGGCAGGCCCACCGTCTCGAGCATGCCGATGCGCATCGCCTGGTAGAAAACCGAGTCGAGCCCGAACACGTCCTGGGCGACGATCTGCGCCTTGACCAGCTCCATCTCCCGCTCACTGGCCACTTCCTCCTTGAGGCGCGTCACCTGGTCACGCAACGCCTGCTCCAGCTCTGCCGTCGGGCGACCGCCGGCGGGCACGCCGGAGAGGAGGAAGAGATCCTCCTGGCGGCTGTAGAGATCGTAGGAGGCGCTCGCCTGGGCCGCCAGGCCACCGCGCACCAGCTCCTTCTGCAGGCGCGAACTGTCTCCCTCGTCCAGCAGCCCGGCCAGAACCCGCAGGGCGTAGGGCTGCCAAGTCGCCTCCGCGGTGCGCAGCACCGGGACGTGCCAGCCCATGTAGATCACCGGCAGCTTGGCGGGCACCCGCACCGTCACCCGCCGTTCGCTGCGCTGGGGCGGTTCGGTGCGCGGCTTGATGCGGCTGCGGGGCGAGGGGGCGAGGGGGCCGAAGTGCTTCTCGGCGAGGCGGAAGACCTCCGCCGGGTCCACGTCCCCCGCCACCACCAGGGTGGCGTTGTTGGGGGCGTACCAGAGGGCATACCACTCCCGGAGGTCCTCGATGGTCATGTTCTCCAGGTCGTTCATCCAGCCGATCACCGGATTGTGATAGGGGTTGGCGACGAAGGCGGCCGCCTTGAACTGCTCGTAGGTGAGGGCCGAGGGCTTGTCCTCGGTGCGCATGCGCCGCTCCTCCATCACCACCCGCACCTCCTTTGCGAACTCGTCCGGGTCAAGCTTCAGGTTGCGCATGCGATCCGCCTCCAGTTCGAACGCGATCTCCAGGCGGCTCTTCTCCAATCGCTGGAAATAGGCGGTATAATCGGCGCCGGTGAAGGCGTTCTCGCGCCCGCCGTTCTCGGCGATGATGCGGGAGAACTCGTTGGGGCCATACTTCTCGGTTCCCTTGAACATCATGTGCTCGAGGACGTGGGAGAGACCGGTGGAGCCGCTCGACTCATAGCTGGCCCCCACCTTGTACCAGATCTGCGAGACCACCACCGGAGCCCGGTGGTCCTCCTTCACCAGGATCTTCAGGCCGTTGGCGAGACGGTGTTCGTGTACCTCCGCGGAGACCGCTCCGCTCGCCACGACGAGCAGCACGGCCAGCAGGAATCGCTTGCACATGGATGGTTGGGTCCTCATGGTGAAATGGGGTTGTCCGACGGACCTATGGACCGCCAGCCGCCCCGGCGGTTCAATCGCGCCCGCCACGAAAGGGCCCATCATAGCGGTACCACCCCACCCGCTCAATCGCGCTTCGCGCGCCATACAGGAATCTGCAGATGTTCGGTTTCGGCAAGTCCGGAAAGGATCGCCAGAAAGGCGAGACGCAGGAGAGACCCCAGAAGTCCCGGGGCTGGCTCGAACGCCTGAAGGGGGGGCTGGCCAAGACCCGGGCCAGTTTCACCGACGGTCTGGCGAACCTGATCCTCGGTCGCAAGCAGATCGACGAGGAGCTGCTGGAGGAGCTGGAGACCCGGCTCCTGATGGCCGATGTAGGCGTGGAGGCGACCCGCGAGATCATCGACGACCTCACCGATCAGGTCTCCCGGCACGAGCTGAGGGATCCCCAGGCCCTGGTGGGGGCGCTCAAGGCCCACCTCACCCGGATCCTCCGGGCGGTAGAGGCCCCCCTGGAGATCTCCCGGGGCGAGCACTCACCCTTCGTCATCCTGGTGGTGGGGGTCAACGGTGTCGGCAAGACCACCACCATCGGCAAGCTGGCCCACTACTACCGTGAGCAGGGCCTCTCGGTGATGCTCGCCGCCGGCGACACCTTCCGCGCCGCCGCGGTGGAGCAGCTCCAGGCATGGGGCCAGCGCAACGACGTGCCGGTGGTCGCCCAGCATACGGGTGCCGATTCCGCCTCGGTGATCTACGACGCCCTGCAGGCGGCCCGCGCCCGCGGCACCGACCTGCTGATCGCCGACACCGCCGGCCGGCTCCACACCCAGTCCAACCTGATGGCGGAGCTGGAGAAGATCCACCGGGTGATGGGCCGCATCGACGAGAGCGCCCCCCACGAGGTGATGCTGGTGCTGGATGCCGGCACCGGTCAGAATGCCCTCTCCCAGGCCCGCCAGTTCCACCAGGCGGTCAACCTCACGGGGCTCACCATCACCAAGCTGGACGGCACCGCCAAGGGAGGGATCGTGATCGCCATCGCCCGCTCCATGAACCTGCCCATCCGCTTCATCGGCGTCGGCGAGGGCAAGGAGGATCTGCGGCCGTTCCGCGCCGAGGAGTTCGTGGAGGCGCTGTTCGCCAGGGGGGAGGAGACGGG
>JALTLT010000335.1 GCA_027001815.1 Gammaproteobacteria bacterium
ACCAGACCCCCGATCCCTTCGAAGCACCCCCCCCCGATCCGCTGGAACAGGCGTGGCGAAAGTTGCCTGCGGAGCAACACCGACTCACCGAGGCGGTGGAGCGTCTCGAGCGGTCCCGCCACTACCGGCTCCTCTTCCACGAGGCCTGGCGTCAGCCGGTGGCGGAACGGGGCAAGGCCCTGCCCATCCGGGTGACGGCAGGGGAGGAGACCCTCCACGACGAGGAGGAGGCGGTGGAACCGGATCCGGAGGGGCTGCTCTCGGAGACCTGGGGCTACGCCCCCCTGACGAGCGAGGCGATGGAGCTGGAAGACGAGAGAGAGACCCATCCTCCCCTGGAGGGGCTGATCACCATCAGTCGTGGCCGCTACCTCCATCTGCAGGCCGATCTCCTCTATCACCGCTGGCTGCCGGTACTGGCAGAAGAACCCGGCGGCGGCATGGAAGAGCGGCGGGCGAGCTTCCGGATGCGCCAGCACCGACGGATGCGCAGCCGCGAGGTGCACTATCTGGATCACCCGGTGCTGGGCGTCATCGTCCTCTTCACCCCCTGGGAGGCCGAAAACCGGACAGAGACGGGGGGCGGTCCCGGAGAACCCTCTCCGCGCTAGCAGGCTGTTGAAAAACACCGTTTTTCGGCAGCCTGTGCCGCGGCGCAGGGATGCGCCGCCGTTTTCAATGACGAAAGATCATTGAAAACGCAAGGAAGCCGGAAATCGCATTTTCGGCTTCCGGTGTTGAAAAAGGCCAGGACGGCCTTTTTCAACGTCCTCTGCTAGAGCGCCCCACACCCTCCTGCAGGACATTGGAAAAGCCCATCCCTGGGCTCTTCCAACCGGAGAACGGGAGAGGCGGTCTCCCCTTCCCCCCGCATTTTCACCGACCTGTCACCATGGAGAAGGCAGCGACCCCCTCGGGCCATGGCAACAGCCGAGCCTTTCCGGACGATGCATCGCCTTCCGCCCTGAACACGACACGCCTCGTCGCCGGGTCAACAATTCCGCCGGTCGCCCTGCTCTTCCAGCCGGTCCAGGCTCCCCAGGCGGAAGCAGACCTCGACACCTTCCCCACCCAAGCCCTCTTCCAGCCAGATCTCGCCCCCGTGGCGGGCGATGATCCGCTCCGCAATGGTCAGTCCCACACCGTGCCCGGGAAAGGCCTCATCCCCGTGCAGGCGCTGGAAGGCTTCAAACACCTTCTTCCGGTAGCGGGGTTCGATACCGATCCCGTTGTCGCCGACGAAGAAGAGCTGGCTTCCCTCCTCTTCCCGCACACTCACCTCCACGCGTCGTCGTTCTCCCCGCAGCGCGGAGAATTTCCAGGCGTTGTCCAGCAGTTGATAGAGCGCCTCCCGCAACATGCGCCGGTCGCCCTCGACGAACAGGGCCCCGCTCACCTCCCACTCGCCACCCGGATCCTGGGAAGCGAGATGCTCCAGCAGCTCCCCCGCCAGCACGGCCAAGTCGACCCGCCGTCTCTCCATCTCGCAGTGCGAGTAGTAGGAGATGCGCTGGGCAGCGTCGATCAGCTCACCCATCCGCTGGCTCGCGGCGCGAATACGCTGCAGATAGTGGCGTCCCGTCTCGTCCAGTACCTCGCCATAGCCATCGAGCAGGACATGGGAAAAGCCGTCGATGGCACGCAGCGGGGTACGCACGTCGTGGGAGAGGGATCGGGAGATCATCTCCAGATCCCCGTGCGCCTGCAAAAGGAGTTCTTCTCGCGCCTTCTCTTCGGAGAGATCCTCGATGAAGGCGACGAAACGACGCTCCTTCCCGTCACTCCAGTCGTTGATCAGGAGCCGAATGGGAAACAGCCGGCCGTCGGCGCCCAGGGCCAGCAGCTCCCTCGGCCGGCCGAGGGTACGCCCTCCTCCACCCTCGAGATGGCGTTTCAGATAGTGGTGATGGCGGGAACGGTGAGGTTCCGGCATCAACAGGGAGACATTCCTTCCCAATATCTCTTCCGCGCTTCTGCCGAAGATCTCCTCGGCAGCAGGATTGAAGACTTCGATCAGACCCTCGGCGTCGATGGCGATCACCGCCTCCGGGGCGGCCTCCACCAGCCCCCTGAGAGCCCGTTCGCTGCGCCGCCGCTGGCCATCGATCTGCAGCAGCACCTCCACCATGTAGACGAAAGCGGCGATATAGGCGGTCAGACGGAGCAGATGCCACCACCACCAGGCCGCATCCCACAGCGTGGAGAGTTCGAAGGCGACCCCGGCGGTGCCGAACAGCGCCGTATGGATGGCGAAGATGAGGTCTTCCCCTCTCCCCTCCCGTCGGAAGCGGTGGATGAAGAAGAGTGTCGCGGAGAAGAAGAGGAGGCCGGCAGAGACGTTGATGATTCGCGCCGTGGTGGTGAAGGCTCCATCCACCATCAGGGGAAAGCGAAGGTGCACGCCCGGCACCACCAGCAATCCGACCCCGAGGGCGAGGCCAAGCGCAAGGAGAATCAGCCGGCGCGCACAGCGCAGATTGCAGGTGAAGGGCAACCAGTTGGCGGCGAAGAAGAGGCCGCCGAGAAGGCTGGCGGCGCTGTGCAGCCAGACGAAGGCGTTGCCGGCAGGTACCATCGCGTGGACCGCATCCAGCACGCCCATGCCGATCAGGCCGGCGGCGGTAAAGGCATGGCTTGCCCGCTCCGCCGTTTCACCACGCCAGGTGAATGCGATCAGTCCGCCGACTCCAATGGCGATCATCGCGCCGATCGTCTCGAGACCGGAATGGAGCGGGATCTGGCGCCACTCCCAGCCGGGGGGGAAGAGTTGGGGAAGCACGATGCCCAGGACAGGGATACCGAGCACCAGGATCCAGACCAGAGGCATGAGATGGGAACGGCGCGGCACAGGAGCCCTCGAGAGGTGGTTCGATGGTGTCATTATTAACCCGGCAAGGGTTTACATTATATTCAGCGCTTTGGATTTGCGTCGGATCAAGGCGCGGTGCGCAGGCAAGGGTTGTTCCCTTGGCAAGCGCCGCAACACCGAGCCGGCGCAAATCCAAAGCGCCCAACCTGTTGTAAGGAATCTCTGATTTATTCAGAGATTCCTGCGGCACAGGGATGTGCCGCCAAAATCGATCACCGCAGGTGATCGATTTTGCAAGGGAGCCGAAAACCGCGTTTTTCGGCTCCCGTACTCTGA
>JALTLT010000336.1 GCA_027001815.1 Gammaproteobacteria bacterium
CCGTAGATGAAACCGGTGGTGACGGTCAGCGGGACCATCGACAGTATCCCGGTCAGAAGCGAGCGGAACAGGAAGATCATCATCACCAGCACCACCATGAAGGAGCCGAAGAAAGAGCGGGCCATGCCCCAGACCATCTTGTCCTGCCAGACGACGTTGATATAGGTGAGTCCGAACCAGTGGTGTTCAAGGCCCTCCGGAGGCGGGTTGTCACGGAAGTAGTCCTCGACCTGCTGCACCACGCTCTCCATGTCCCGGTTGTCGCCGCTGCGCAGCTGCAGCCAGATGACGCTCTTGCGGTAGTCCGGGGTGACGAAATGCCACAGGTCCTGGGGACGGTGACTGTTCTGGAAGGTGAGCAGGGTCTGGGCCACCGCCTGGGGGGTGTCGGGGATGCGGAATTCCTTCTCCTCGCCGAGCAGCAGCTCCCGGTGCACCGTCTTGACCACGTCGGGCAGTGAGTTGGACTTGCCCACCAGGGTGCCGCCGGCCAGGTGGGCCTGCAGCCCCTCCATCCATCTGAGCACCGCTGGCTGCTTGAACACCTCGCCGCGCTGGCGCTCGGCCGCCAGCAGGGTCAGGGCATCCTGCCAGGCGTCGTAGAGGAGGTCATCCTCCGTGGCATCGGCCTGCTCCTCGCCCCAGGCGACCAGATCGTCCAGCAGTTTCGCCGCATCCCGGACCTTGCCCCGCTGCTCCAGCAGGTGGTCCCGCAGGAGCCCGTAGGGGATGGCACCGGTCTCCCCGGTCTCTTCCATGGCCGCCCGCAGCCGTGCCTCCAGGCCGGCGATCCAGCTTTCGACACCCTCTCTCCTGTCGGGGGCCGAGAGCTGGAGGTAGGCCATGTAGGTGCCACCGAAATGGCGGTTCAGCACCCGGTCCGCCACCCGTATCGGGTGATCGGCGCGGAACCACTTGATCGGGTTGTCGTTGATCTGGATCAGCGAGATGCCCCACCCGGCCACCGCCGCGGTGAGCGCCGTGGCAGCCAGCACCGGTCCCGGATGGCGCACGATCCAGCGGCCCATCCCGATCAGGTTGCGACCGAGCAGGCTCTCCTCTTCCGCATCGCCGGTGGAGTGCCCGTAGCCTTCGAGCTTCTCCTCGGGGATGAACATGACGAAGGCCGGAATGAAGGTGACGGTCCAGATCCAGGCCAGGAAGACCCCGATGGCGACGAACAGGCCGAACACCTGCACCGGCGGGATCGGGGTCAGCGCCAGGGAGGCGAAGCCGGCGATGGTGGTCAGCGAGGTGAAGAACATCGGCGCATAGAGGGTGTGCATCACCTCGGAGATGGCCTTGCGCCGATGCCTGTGCAGGGGGTAGCGGTCGTAGAATTCGGAGAGGATGTGCACCGCATCCAGCACCGCGATGGGCATGATGAAGATCGGGATCATCGAGCTCATGATGTGGATGGTCTTGCCGCTGATGATCAGCAGCGCCATGGTGGAGAGGGCGCAGACCATGGCCACGATCATGGGCGAGGCCACCAGGTCCAGGCGCTTGAAGAACCACCACAGCAGCAGGAAGATGACCAGCATGGCCAGCGGCGCGGAGATGGCCATCTGGATGAACATCTCCACGCCGAAGGTGTCCTCGGCCACCGGCAGGCCGGTGATGTGGACCTGGTCTCCCGTTGCCTTCCAGCCTTCGGTGAACTCCAGGATCTCCTTGCGCACGCGCCAGGAGAGGTCCTTGCGGGTGAGAGGAAGATAGAGGGCGACGGCCTTGCCGTCGGCGCTGACCATGGTGTCCCTGAGGAAGGGCAGGCGCAGGGCCTTGTCGCGGATCGCCCTCGCCTCCTCCCGGCTGGCCGGTGGCCGGGACATCAGCCAGGAGAAGCGGACCGAGCCGAGCCCCCCCTGTTCGATGTTGTCCACGGTGGACGGGGCGATGAGATCGGCCTCGATCACCCCCTCGTAGTGGTCCGGACGCTCCGGATCAGGCCAGCGCAGGGTCCTGGCGAATTCCGTCAGATCGTAGATCCGTTTCAGTGAGGCTGGATTGAAGACTCCGTCGGGGTCCTTCTCGTTGACGATGCCGACCACCACGATGTCGTGCAGGGAGAACTCCTTCTTGGCGGCGTTGTGAAACACCCGCACCGGTTCGTCGGGCGAGAGCATGTTCTCCGGATCGGTGTCGATCCGGATGGAGTGCAGCATGGGGAAGCGCTCCGGCCAGATGCTCGGCAGGGCCGCCGTCGCGATCAGGAGGAGGGTGCTGACGGCCATCAGGGCCGTGATCACCTTCGGGTGATCCAGGGAGTAATCGATAATCCGTGTCTGCAGGGACATCTTTTCCATCTCCTTCATGAGGACTTCATTTCCAGCCAGGGACTTGACATAATATTAGCCTGGACTAATATTAGACGCAACTAATATGAAAATCGAGCAGATGCAGGAAAACGCGCAGGCCGCATCCCGGCTGCTCAAGACCCTGGCTAATCCGCACAGGCTGATGATTCTGTGTCACCTGGTCAAGGGGGAGCACGCGGTCGGGGAGCTGGAGCATCTGGTGGGACTGAGCCAGTCGGCGCTGTCGCAGCACCTGGCCCGGTTGCGCGAGGAGGGGATCGTCAGCAGCCGGCGGGAGGCGCAGAAGATCTACTACTCGCTCAAGGACGACAAGGCCGAGAGCGTGTTGCAGGCCCTGTACGGGCTCTATTGCCGCAACGGAGAGGAATAAGGGAACCTCTGAACAGGCAATGACACGCGAACTCGCCGCCAGAATCGTTCAGAGGTTCCTGGAGCGACCCGGGATCGGGTCGGGGGTGGGAAAACCGCAAAAGAGGTATGCACGATGGCTCATATCGTAATCATGGGGGCCGGGATCGGCGGAGTGTCGATGGCCTATGAACTCAGGGCGGCGCTGCCGAAAACCCACCGCATCACGGTGGTCTCCGACAGCCCGACATTCCATTTCGTCCCCTCGAATCCCTGGGTGGCGGTGAACTGGCGCAAGCCGGAGGCGATCAAGGTACCGCTGGAGAAGTGCATGGGCCGCAAGGGGATCGGGTTCAGCGCGGCCGGGGTGACGCGGGTCCATCCGGCCGACAACCGCCTGGAGCTGGGCGACGGCGGTGAGCTCTTCTACGATTACCTGGTGATCGCCACCGGGCCCCGGCTGGCCTTCGAGGAG
>JALTLT010000337.1 GCA_027001815.1 Gammaproteobacteria bacterium
GCCTCACGGGTCAAGGAGCGCTACCATCGGCCGGTGATCGCCTTCGCGCCGGGGGAGGGGGGGGAGCTGAAGGGCTCGGGACGCTCCATCGCCGGCTTCCACATGCGCGATGCGCTGGCGCGGGTGGCGAGCCGGGAGCCGGGGCTGGTGACCCGCTTCGGCGGCCACGCCATGGCCGCCGGGCTGACCCTCCCGGCGGGGCACCTGGCGCCGTTCCGCGACGCCTTCGAGGCAGTGGCCGGGGAGTGGCTGGAGGCATCGGACCTGGAGGGGATACTGCTCACCGACGGCGAGCTGCCGCCCTCGGCCCTCGATCTCGAGACGGCGGAGCGGCTGCGTGCCGCCGGCCCCTGGGGGCAGGGCTTCCCGGAGCCGCTCTTCGACGGTCCCTTCACCATTCTCGAACGGCGGGTGGTCGGGGGGCGCCACGTGAAGATGCAGGTGCGTCCGGTGGGTGGGCGAGAGGGCGTGGACGCCATCGCCTTCAATGCCCTGGAGAACGGGTGGCCGTGGGAGGAGCGGGAGGTGCGTATCGCCTACCGGCTGGAGGTGAACGAATTCCGTGGGGTGCGCAGCGCGCAGCTCGTCGTCGTATATATGGAGCGACTGTCATGAGGGCAGGCCGTTCCGCACTGAGAGGATAGGGTGTGGCCTTCTCCGCCGAACTCTTCGCCCTGTTGCCCGCCGCCCTGGTGGCCGGTTACTGGGTGGACGGCATCCGTGCCCGGGAGAGGGCGGTGCGCGCCGCCCGCAGCGAGTGCGACCGGGCTGCCGTCTCGCTGCTGGACGAGACGGTGGTGCTGGTGCGGGCCCGTCCGCGCCGTGCGCCCGACGGACGGCTGGCCATCCATCGCCGCTACCGCTTCGAATACACCTTCGACGGCAACCAGCGCTGGCCCGGCGAGGTGGAGCTGTTCGGCCGCAGCCTCCTCTCGGCGCGCCTGATGCCGGGGGTGGAGCCGGGTGCCTGACAGGATGCCGGGAAGGAGCCTCCGCAGGTAATCGTTCGACCGGCCGGACGACCTGCTGACCGATCGAGGAGTCGACGACACCATGACCCCCATCCATATCATGGCCCTGCGCCACTCCGCCTTCTATACCCCCCTGCTGGTGACCGTCGCCGGTGGCTATCTGCAGGAGGAGGGGCTGGAGCCCCACTACCGGGTCGCCACCGCCGACGATCCCATTCCCGAGGCGCTCCTGGCGGGTACCGCCCACTTGGCCCAGTCGGCACCGGCGGTCGCCTTCGCCTCCCTGGAGCGGGGCGAGGCGCAGGAGATCCTCCACTTCACCCGGCTCAACGGCCGGGACGGCTTCTGGCTCGCGGCGCGGCCGGGGCTGGAGATCCGCGGCTGGTCCGACCTGGCCGGCCGGGAGGTGCTGGCGGATCACCTCTTCCAGCCCCTTGCCACCCTGCGTCACCTGCTCCGGCGCGAGGGGGTGGAGGGGGTGGTGCTGACCGACGCCGGCTCGCCGGAGGCGATGGAACGAGCCTTTCGCCAGAGGCGGGGCGACCTGGTCCAGTTGCAGGGGCCGGCGCCCCGGCAACTGGAGGAGGAAGGGATCGGGCAGGTGGTGCTGTCGGTGGGCGAGGCGCTCGGCCCGATCGCTTTCAGCAGCCTCTGCGCCACCCGTCGCTGGCTCGACACCGACATGGCCCGCGCCTTCGGCCGTGCCTGGCGGCGCGCCCTGCGCCGGGTGGCGGAGGCGCCGGTGGAGGAGCTGGCCGAGCTGGTGGCCCCCTTCCTGGAGGGGATCACCTCCGCCGCCCTGATCCGGACCCTGCAGGACTACCGTGCCCTCGGCTGCTGGTCCACCGAACCCTCCTTCAGCAGGGAAGAGTGGGATGGCCTGCTGGAGGTGTTTCTCGGCGAGGGGCTCATCACCCGTCGTCACCCCATGCAGTCGGTGATCGCGCCCTTTCCCGACTAACAGGCTGTTGAAAAACCCCGTTTTTCGACAGCCTGTGCCGCGGTGCATGGATGCACCGCCGTTTTCGATGACGACGAGTCATTGAAAACGTGAGGAAGCCGGAAATCGCATTTTCGGCTTCCGGCGTTGAAAAAGGCCAGGACGGCCTTTTTCAACATCCTGATAAGCAGCGCCGGATCTCCCAGCAGTGATGGATGCGCGGGTTGCGCGCGAAGTCGCGGGGGAGGGTGGCGCGGGTGATGTCGCGCAGATCGAAGGCAGCCAGCGCATCGCGGTCCATCTCGAAACGGCGCAGGTTGTTGGAGAAGATCAGCAGCCCGCCGGGAGTCAGCAGTCGCATCGCCGTGCGGATCAGCCAGACGTGGTCCCGCTGCACGTCGAAGGTGCCCTGCATCCGTTTCGAAGTGCTGAAACTGGGCGGGTCGAGAAAGATCAGGTCGTAACGCTCCCTGTCGTCCGATTCCCGCAGCCACTGCAGGCAGTCGGCGCGCACCCGCCGGTGCTCCGCCCCGGTGAAACCGTTCAGGGCCATGTTACGGCCGGCCCACTCCAGGTAGGTGCGCGACAGATCGACGGTGGTGGTCTCCACCGCGCCGCCGGCGGCGGCGTGCACGGTGGCGGTGCCGGTGTAGGCGAAGAGGTTGAGAAAGCGGCGCCCGCCGGCCTGCTCCCGCACCATGCGGCGGGTGATGCGGTGGTCGAGGAAGAGCCCCGTGTCCAGGTAGTCGGTGAAGTTGACCAGCAGCCGGAGACCGTCCTCTCGGACCTCGTGGAAACGCCCCGTCCCGGCCAGCTTTTCGTACTGCTCCCCACGCTTGCGGGTCCGCCGTACCTTCACCTGGATCCGTTCCCGGGGCACCTCCAGCGCCTCTTCCACGGCGGCCACCGCGGTCTCCAGGCGCTGGCGCGTCTTCTCCTCGGGGATGGAGCGGGGCGCCTGGTACTCCTGCAGATGGACGTGCAACGCCTCCGCCTGGTAGAGATCCACCGCCACCGCGTACTCGGGGATATCGGCGTCGTAGAGGCGATAACAGGTGATCCCCTCCCGCTCCAGCCAGCGGGCCAGGTGACGGCGGTTCTTGCGCAGCCGGTTGAGGAGGGCGGCGTGGCCGGGGTCCCGGGAGGTCATGGGCGGTTCGTCTGTGGCACGGCGGCCAATCTAAAGGAACGTGGCGGTGAAGTCCATCTTCGCCGGGATTCTCCAGCTCTCCCCGACCGCGTCGTGGGGAGTTGCGATAGAATGGGCGTTTCGGCACCTCCCAATCCCCGTGCGGGCACGCACCGGCCGAACGGGGCGTGTATCGTCGCCGGACCAACGGAATCACCGCCCATGCTGCGCTTCGACCACGTGGCCCTCCGCCGGGGCCCCGATCTCCTCTTCGAACACGCCACCTTCGCCATCCACACCGGCTGGAAGGTGGGCCTCACCGGCGCCAACGGCACCGGCAAGTCGAGCCTGTTTGCCCTGATCCGCGGCGAGCTGCACGCCGATGCGGGGACGTTCACCCTGCCGGAGGGGTGGGTGATCGCCCACGTGGCCCAGGAGATGCCCGCCGGCGAATGCCACGCCCTCGACCACGTGCTGGATGGCGACGAGGAGTTCCGGGCCCTGCAGCGGGAGCTGGAGGCGGCGGAAGAGGCGGGCGACGGGGCGTGTCTCGCCGAGCTGCATGAACGGTTCGCCGCCATCGATGGCTGGGGTGCCGCCGCCCGTGCCGGTCGGCTGCTGGCCGGGCTCGGCTTCGCCCCGGAGGAGCTGGAGCGGCCCGTGGCCTCCTTCTCCGGTGGCTGGCGGATGCGGCTCAATCTGGCCCGCGCCCTCATGTGCCGCTCCGACCTGCTGCTGCTCGACGAACCCACCAACCACCTGGACATCGACTCCCTCCTCTGGCTGGAGGAGTGGCTGCGGCGCTACCCGGGGACCCTGCTCCTGATCTCTCACGACCGGGAGTTTCTCGACCGGGTGATCGATCGGGTGCTGCATATCGAACACCGCTCCATCCGGCTCTACACCGGCACCTACTCCGATTTCGAACGGCAGCGGGCGGAGCGGCTCGCCAGCCGGCAGGCGGCGTGGGAGCGGCAGCAGCGGGAGGTGGAACAGATCCGTCGATTCGTCGACCGGTTTCGTGCCAAGGCGACCAAGGCGCGCCAGGCCCAGAGTCGCCTCAAGGCGCTGGAGCGGATGGAGAGGATCGCCCCCGCCCATGCGGACTCTCCCTTCCATTTCGCCTTCCGTACCCCCGAGCGGCTCCCCGACCCGCTGCTGCAGATGGAAGAGGTCACCCTGGGATACGGGGAGCGCCCGGTGATCGAGGGGGTGCGGCTCTCCCTCGCGCCGGGCGACCGACTTGGCCTGCTGGGGGCCAACGGGGCGGGCAAGTCCACCCTCGTCCGCGCCCTGGCGGGCGAACTGGAGCCCGGCACCGGCCGCCTCTTCCGCCATCGCGACCTGCGCATCGGCTACTTCGCCCAACACCAGCTCGAACAGCTCGATGCCGAGGCCAGTCCGCTGCGCCATCTCCTGCGGATCGATCCGGGTGCCCGTGAACAGGCGCTGCGCGACTTTCTCGGCGGCTTCGGTTTCCGGGGCGAGCGGGTGGAGGCGCCGGTGGCCCCCTTCTCCGGTGGGGAAAAGGCGCGGCTGGTGCTGGCCCTGCTGGTGTGGCAGCGCCCCAACCTGCTGTTGCTGGACGAACCCACCAACCACCTCGACCTGGAGATGCGGCTCTCCCTCTCCCTGGCCCTGCAGTCGTTCGAGGGGGCGATGGTGATCGTCGCCCACGATCGTCATCTCCTGCGAACCGTCTGCGACCGCTTTCTGGTGGTTCGCGGGGGAAAGGTCACTCCCTTCGATGGCGATCTGGACGACTACCGTGTCACGGTCTCACGGAGTGACGACCAGGTTCCGGCTCCTGTGACCGAAAAGGGGAACGCCGAGAGCGCCAGCCGCCGGGAGCAGCGGCGTCGGGCCGCCGAGCAGCGGCGCCGTCAGCAACCCCTGCGCCGGCGGGTCGACGAGCTCGAGGCGGAACTGGATCGGCTCGGCGAGATGCTGGAGCGGATCGGCCGCGAGCTGTCGGAGGAGGAACTCTATCGCGAGGAGGCAAAGGAGCGTCTGCGGAAACTGCTGCGGGAACAGGGGGAGCTGCGGCAGCGCAAGGAGGAGTTGGAGACGGCCTGGCTGGAGGCGGTGGAGGCGCTCGAGGCGTCGTCGCCACAGGAGAGGTAGAGTGCGCCCCGGCCAGGATTCGAACCTGGGACCTTCCCCTTAGGAGGGGGACGCTCTATCCAGCTGAGCTACCGAGGCAGGGGACCCTATTCTATCGGCTGACCACAGCCTTTTCCAATGACACATGAGCCTGAAGGGGGGCGTTTGCCCATTGCCCGGCCAGCAGGATGTTGAAAAAGGCCGTCCTGGCCTTTTTCAACGCCGGAAGCCGAAAATGCGGTTTCCGGCTTCCTCACGTTTTTCAATGAGGCCAGCAGCCGGTCGGACTTTGACAGGCCGTCAGGTTCTGGTGCATTCCGCGGGGCCCCGAGAGGCGGGAAGGCCCCCCCGGGGGACGCCGTAAACCCATCCCTGGGGGCTCGTCGGCGGCATCCTTGCCGCCAACGCCCCCGGGAGGGCCTTCCCGCCTCTCGGGGCAGAGTGACCTTCAGCTTGAAGTCGGACAGGCTGCTGGCCTCATCGAAAACGGCGGTGCATCCCTTCACCGCGGCACAGGCCGCCGAAAAACGGTG
Source organism: Gammaproteobacteria bacterium (assembly GCA_027001815.1). Taxonomy (GTDB): domain Bacteria; phylum Pseudomonadota; class Gammaproteobacteria; order JALTLT01; family JALTLT01; genus JALTLT01. The sequence goes on from JALTLT010000337.1 coordinate 5,677, forward strand.
TTTTTCAACAGCCAGCCAGAGCGGGGAGAGGTTCCCTGCGATCGCGGAGGCTCCGTGCACGCAGATTGCCTGTTTCCGGCCGCTCCATTGGAAGTCTTCTGTCCGGTGTGGAACATATCTTCGACCGTGAAGGGGTCGATCGATGAATTCGCCAAAAGGTATTGCAATCGAATCGAGGCCGTTTTATTGTTTGCCCACCTTCCAGCGTCGCCGGCCGGGGATGGAGTACCCCGGAGGGCGGACACCCTGAACGAGCGTCTGGCACGGTTTTCGTGCGGCGGCCTCCTGCCGCGCGAGTGATCGTCGAGTACGCCTTCCTGTCATTCAGGCATGGCCCGTTCCATGCTGGATCTCCCTGCTGTCGCTTCGTCGTGAAACCTTGCGGAATGCGCGGTTTGCGGCTTGCTGTTTTAGGGGATTCTTATATGCAAACAGGCCGTTGCGTATCACGGGTGTTCGCTCTATTCTTCAGACCAATGAGCGTCCGGCAGGGGTTTTCCCGGGCGTTCGTGAGAAACCTAACAATAACTTATGCGCGGGAGGGCTCTTCATGAAAATGAAGCCAACATCCAGACTGCAGCAGGCGATTCGGGTCGCCCTGTATGCAGGCATTGCATCCTCGTTCGTGGCCTATCAGCCGGTGGCCGTGGCCCAGGACGACGATGCAGAACTCGAGAAGGTTGAAGTGACGGGTTCCCGAATCAAGCGGGTGGACGTGGAGTCCGCCCTGCCGGTGACCGTCATCAGCCGGGACCAGATCGATGCGAGCGGCCAGATCTCCGTGGCCGATGTGCTTCGCAACACCACCTTCAACTCGTTCGGTTCCTATCGTGAGACCTCGGGTAACACCTTCCAGGGCCAGGCACTGGTCAGCCTGCGGGGGTTGGGCTCCTCCCGGTCGCTGATTCTCATCGATGGCCGCCGGGCCGTGCTCTCCCCCGTCACCCAGGGGACCGGCGTCGATCTCAACACCATCCCCCTGGCGATGGTGGAGCGGATCGAGATCCTCAGCGACGGTGCCTCCGCCGTGTACGGTTCCGATGCCATCGGTGGTGTCATCAACATCATCACCCGCAAGGACTTCACCGGCACCGAGATCATGGCCGGCATCGGGCGTCCCTCCCGGCCGGGAGCCGACGAGGAGTACGCCTCGATCACCACCGGCATGGCGGGCGACCGGGGCAGCATCACCGCCGGTGTCTCCTACAGTCGCCGCGGAATCGTCTACGACCGTGACCGGCCCTGGTCCACCGTCAACTTCGGTGACGGGGAGAACTACTCCACCACCGAGGGGCTGAGTGTCTTCGGCAACAACTTCTACCGTTTCGACAACGGCCTGTTCGACACCGTCTCCGACGAGGAGTGCGCCGGCGCGGGCATGTATCGCTACCACGACGATCTCTACACCGGTGGCGAGCTCTGCACCTACAACTACACCGCCTATTCGGCGTCCACGGCCTCGCTGGCGCAGAACTCCATCTTCGTCAACACCAACTACGACATCAACGACGACACCACGCTCTACACCCGGGCCACCTTCGCCCAGAGCAAGAGCTTCGGCCGTTATGCGCCTCCGCCGGACTATGTCTATCTCGCCGCCGACGATCCGGGCAACATCTGGGGCGTGGACGGCTACCTCTACCACCGGTTCCAGGGTCTCGGTCCCCGCGATACCACGAACTATTCCAACGTCTTCGGCATGACCGCCGGCGTCCAGGGCACCGTCAGCAACGTGGAATATGACGCGGGCCTGCGTTACGACCGCTTCAACTTCGACGAGTTCGGGCGAAACTACCTGCTGCGTTCCACCGCGGCCGACTATGTGGCGGACGGCACCTACGACTTCGTTCATCCCTTCAACAACGACGAGGACGTGCTCAACGCCATGAAGGTGACCATCAACCGCGAGGGCCAGTTCAAGGTCCGCGAGGTGTACGGCACCGTCAGCTTCGACATGTTCGAGATGGCGTCGGGCGTGGTGACCGGCGCGGTGGGTGGCGAGTATCGCAGCGAGGACTTCTTCGACCAGTACGACAGCCTCTCCGAGGCCGGCATGGTCGGTGGTTCCGCGGGCAACTCGGCGGCCGGCAAGCGCACCATCCGTTCGGTCTACGGCGAGATGGTGGTGCCGATCATCGAGAACCTCGAGGCCGACGTGGCGGTGCGCTGGGACGACTACTCCGATGCCGGCAGCGAGGTGAGCCCCAAGGTGGCCCTGCGCTGGCAGCCCCTCGACAACGTGGTGGTCCGTGGTTCGTATGGTGAGGGCTTCCGTGCCCCGACCCTCAGCGACCTCTATGCCAAGGACACCTACAGTGCCGAGTTCGCGCGTGATTTCGTGAACTGCGCCAATCAGGGGCTCGGCCCCGACGAGTGTCCCGAGGCCCAGTACGACACCACCTTCTCCAGCAACCCGGATCTGGGTCCGGAAACCTCCAAGCAGTACAGTCTGGGTGTGGTGGTGGAGCCGATCCAGGATCTGAGTGTGTCGGTGGACTACTACCGGATCGACCTGACCGATGCCATCCGCGGTTACTCGGTTCAGGAGCTGATCAACATGGAGTTCGCCGGACAGGATCTGCCTGAAGGTTCCGAGATCATCCGTGACGCCAACGGTCGTATCGTCGAGGTTATCGCCGGGCCCGTGCAGAACCTGGGCGAGATCAAGACCGACGGTATCGACCTGAACGTCCGCTGGCAGAAGGACTTCTATCGCTTCGGTCAGCTCGAGCTGAACGGTCAGCTCGGCTACGTCCTGGCCTACGAGATCGATGGCGACGACGTGGTGAACGATCCCGGTGTGCCCGACAAGCGCGCCCTCGTCGGAGCCACGTGGAGCAAGGATGCCATCGAGGCGTCGTGGTACATCAACTACATCGGATCGACTTCCCAGTATCTCGCCACCAACGAGGATACCGGCAATGTCGAGCAGATGGGCAGCGTAGACGCCTGGACCACCCACGACGTGCAGTTGCGTTTCTATACCAAGCTCGATTCCGATATCGCCATTGGTGCGCGCAACCTGACCGACGAGGATCCGCCTCTCAATGTGTTCGAGAGCGGTGGCTACGATACGACGCTGTACAACGCCCGGGGACGGGTCGTCTACCTGACCGTTCGTCAGCGTTTCTGAGCGCCCTGCGGGCAATCGAACCGGTGGTCGGCGTGAGCCGGCCACCGGTTTTTTCTAAAAGGTTGTGGAAAAACGGCGTTTTTCAACAGCCTTCCAACCCTGGCAGGGGATCGGAAAGCATCGCCGTGGATGGGCGGCGTTTTCCAATCGGCTGTCGGCCGAAAGTGGGACAGTATGACCGGAGGGAACCGCTTCTCGCCGTTCCCCTTCCCTGTCGCCGGAGGTGCTCTCCTCCACGCCGGCCGGCGAGTGACAGGGGATCAGCAGGCTGTTGAAAACGTGAGGAAGCCGGAGATCGCATTTTCGGCTTCCGGCGTTGAAAAAGGCCAGGACGGCCGATTTCAACATCCTGTCAGCGATCTGCGGAACGTCAGGCAGTACGGGAGAAGAGGAGCCGAAGACCGAGAATCCGGGATCTCTCGTCGAGCAGCTTTTCCTGTTCCTCCAGGTGCAGTCCGTGCAACCGGGCGAGTCGCTGTATGCGTTTCAGCTCCTCCCGGCCGACCGTGGCGTGTTGTTGATCGAGCAGGCGCTGACGGGCAAAGAGCAGTTCCTGCCAGGCGGCCGAGAGGCGGCGAAAGCTCCTTTCCCGGCCCTCTTCCTGGTGGGTACGGTAGACGTCGAGCACGTAGCGCAGCGCGGTGTAAAGGATTTCCGGGGCCGGGCTGTGGGTAGCCCGCTCATTGACGGCCGCTGCAGCCCGGTTGAAGGCGGAACGGAGTGCTTCGGCGCGGGGGTCGGCGGCCAGAGTCCCATGGTCGCGTCCGATCACATGGTCGAGTAGATCGTGGGCTCTCTGGAAGAGGGCTGAGTGCTGGATGAAGGCGAGGTGCTCGAGTTCGATGCGTGCGGTGGTGGCGAAGGACGACTCCGGATGGTGGACGACGAAGAGCGCCTGGCCCCGCGGTTTCAGTACCCGGGCGACCTGCTGCAGGGAACTCCCGGGGTTGCCGTACTCGAAGGCGAACTGGGCGGTCACCGCGTCGAACGAGGCGTCGTCGAAGGGCAGGGCCTCGGTGGGGGTGGAGGGCAGAAAGCGCACATCCCCGAAACCCGCGGGCAGCCCGGTGCCGTCCGGCGGCTGCAATCTTTCCGCAGCGTCGGTGGCGGTGATCGAAAACCGGCGCTGGTCCTGTTCCGCAACGGTGCTCGCGATGAGCGGGACAACGCCGTTGCCGGTGCCGATATCGAGCAGCGTGGCGCCGTCCGGCAGTGTGGCGAAGAAGGCGTGCCACACATCGAGCAGGGGCTGCGGAAGAGGGAGAGCCCCAGCTCCCTCACACGAGGAGAGATTCCCTCTTGTCCAGTAGTGGTTCCAATGGTCGTGGGGAGCTTTTTTTTTCGGCGAATTCTTCATGGATACGGAGTCGTTGATATCCGAAAACAAGTGAGGCAATATGGCCCTTTCCCGTCTCTCCCCGTTCCATGACGTCCCGGAGCGGATGCAGGAGGAAGAGCTCGCACAGGTGCAGGGGGATCTCTGAAATCTGTATTGAGGTCATCCTACTACATATCCCAGGTTCATGAACACACAGGCCCATGGTGGCATGGGCGAACCATAAGGTTTGCAGCGATATGCGCGTAAATAGTCAGCCAACCGGAAACATTGGGACCTCTGCGGAATCGTGGAGGCTTCGGATCGGGACGTCGCTCGCCGTCCGCTTTGCCGGCACGTCCTGGATGGTGGCGGGAGTTCTCTTTCTCGCCGCCGGTCCGGCGTTGGGAGCGGATCCCCTTGTGGAGAGTATCCAGATCCAGGAATCGATCAACCAGAAGGGAGTGAAGTCCCAGAAGAAGATCGACAAGGTCTCCGACGAGACGCAGCAGCTCCTCAGTGAGTACAAGCTGGTGCTACGCAAGACCGACAGCCTGCGCATCTACAACGAACATCTGCAGCGGATGGTCGACTCCCAGAACCGTGAGATCGCCTCCCTCAATCGCCAGCTCGGCGAGATCGAGGAGACCAACCGTGGCGTGGTTCCGCTGATGGCGCGCATGGTCGATACCCTCGAGCAGTTCATCCGCCTGGATGTTCCCTTCCTGGAGGAGGAGCGGACCCGGCGCATCGAGGAGCTGCGCGCAATGATGGATCGCGCCGATGTGACCGTCTCGGAGAAGTATCGCCGGGTCATGGAGGCCTACCAGATCGAGACCGACTACGGACGGACCATCGAGGCCTACCGTGCCGGCCTGGATCTTGGCAGTGGCGCCCGCACCGTCGATTTCCTGCGCATCGGACGCATCGCCCTCATCTACCAGACTCTCGATGGCAAGGAGGCGGGTGTCTGGGACAATGACAGCAGGAGCTGGAAGCCCTTGAGCAGTGACGAGTACAGGAATGCCATCACCCAGGGTTTGCGTATCGCCAGAAAGCAGGCTGCCCCCGATCTTCTCAAACTGCCGGTCAAGGCTCCGGAGGTGGCGAAATGAGAAAGCTGATCCTGACGTTACTGCTGAGCGGCCTGCTGGCTCCCTTCGTTGCAGGTGCCGCAGATGGCGCCCCTCCCGCGAGTCTGGACGAGCTGCTGCAACTGGTCCGCAAGGCCCGGGTGGAGGAAGATCGCGTCAACCGGGAACGGGAGCGCCGTTTCCTCGCAGCCAAGAACCGGCAGAAGCAGTTGCTCAAGGAGGCGAAGGCACAGCTCCGGGCCGAGACCCGGCGCAGCGAACGCCTGAAGAACACCTTCGATGCCAACGAGAAGAAGCTCACCGAGCTGGAGGAGACTCTTCGCCAGCGAATGGGCTCGCTGGGTGAACTGTTCGGTGTGGTGCGGCAGGTGGCGGGGGATGCCAAGGCGACCTTCGACAACTCCCTGGTCTCCGCCCAGTTTCCCGATCGCCAGAGTCTGCTGATGCCGTTGATCAAGAGCAAGGAACTCCCCGACATTCCGCGGCTCGAGGATCTCTGGTTTGCACTCCAGCAGGAGATGACCGAGTCGGGCAAGATCGTCAAGTTCGATTCGCGTGTGATCCTGCCCGATGGTTCCGAGAAACAGACCAGGGTGACCCGCGT
>JALTLT010000338.1 GCA_027001815.1 Gammaproteobacteria bacterium
ATGATGCAGTAGGGGCTTCCCTCGCCCCGCGGGGCGAAGTAGCCGCGCTCTTCCCAGAACCGGTACCAGCGTTGTTCGATCTTGGTCGGGTTGTAGGTCTTTTCCATTACTTGTCGTCTTTTTGTGGCGTCAGAATGGCGCCGAGCTGCTGTTGAAGGGCCTCACGGATGAGCCGTTCCATCCGTTCGCGCTGATTCTCGAAGTAGTGACTGACGGTGATCTCCAGCTCCTGGGAGAGGTCGCTGGTAAGCGTCGCCTGCAGACGCAGCCGGATCTGCTCCACCAGTCGCTCGAGCTGTTCCGCGTCCAGCAGGTGCTCCTCCGCTGGCGGAGTGGAGTCGGGCGTGACGGGGGGCATGGTGCCGGGGAGCACCACCTCTTCGAGAACGGGAATCGCCTCGAGGTCGTCGTCCGGCTGGTCGGCGGAGCTGTTGCTGCCGTCGGAGCTGTTGTCGTCCGGAGTGTCGTTCATGATATCACCGCTCGTGCGTCTCGAGGGGATACCCGCGCTCGCGGTAGAAGCGGTACCGCTGGCGGGCGCACTGCCGCGCCTCCTCTTCCGGGCCGGCGAGTTCGATGATCCGTTCGAAGCGCCCGAATGCGGGCGGGACCTCGTCGGCCAGGTTGACCAGTACCTGGCATGCCTCCTCGGGCTGGATGTCGTGGCCGATGGTGACCGGCGGAAGAGGTGTCTCCTCACCGGGATAGAGTGCATGGGGGATGAAGCTGCCGGCACGGAAGGTCCACAGCAGCCGGTCCAGCTCCCGGGCGTGCTCCGGTGAGCGGGAGTGGAGGTGGACCCGGAAACCCCGTTTCCAGGCCTTCTCCACCACCTTGCAGGCGTAGAGGTCCCGCCTCTCCCGCCATGTCTCGCCGAGAATATGGAAATCGACCCGGGTCATGGGTTCAGCGGTTCTCCGCACGGTTAAGCAGGAACTGGACCAGCAGGGGGACGGGGCGTCCGGTACCGCCCTTCTCCTTGCCGCCGAGCCAGGCCGTGCCGGCGATGTCCAGATGGGCCCAGTGGTACTTCTTGGTGAAACGGGAGAGGAAACAGGCAGCGGTGATGGCCCCCCCTTCGCGACCGCCCACGTTGGCCATGTCGGCAAAATTGCTGTCGAGCTGCTCCTGGTACTCTTCCCAGAGGGGCATCTCCCAGGCGCGGTCTCCGGATTCCTTGCCGGCATTGAGCAGTTCGTGCGCCAGGGGACTGTGATTGCTGAACAGGCCGTGGGCGTGCTTGCCCAGGGCGATGACGCAGGCACCGGTGAGGGTGGCGAGATCCACCACCGTGGCGGGTTCGAAGCGCTCCACGTAGGTGAGGGCGTCGCACAGGATCAGGCGTCCCTCGGCATCCGTGTTGAGGATCTCGATGGTCTGGCCGGACATGCTGGTGACGATGTCGCCCGGCTTGTTGGCAGCGCCGTCGGGCAGGTTCTCGGAGCTGGGGATCACACCGACGACGTTGAGGGGCAGGTTCAGACGGGCGCAGGCGAGCAGCGTGCCGAGTACCCCGGCCGCTCCCCCCATGTCGTATTTCATCTCGTCCATCGCCTGGGCCGGTTTCAGGGAGATGCCGCCGGCATCGAAGGTGAGCCCCTTGCCCACCAGCACCACCGGCTTCTCCTCCTCGCCTGCCCCGCGGTGGCGCAGCACGATCAGCTTGGCGGGCTGGCGGCTGCCCCGGCTCACCGAGAGGAGGGCACCCATCCCCAGTTCCTCCATCTCCTTCTCTTCCAGCACCTCGGTGGAGAGGGAGTCGAAGCTCTTCGCCAGGCGTCGCGCTTCGTCGGCCAGGTAGGAGGGGGTGCAGATGTTTCCGGGCAGATTCCCCAGATCACGGGCGAGCGCCATCCCCTCCGCCGTCGCCTGGCCTACCCGAATGGCCTGTTCGGCGGGGCCCAGGTCGCGGCGGCTCGGTACCGCCAGTGTCACCTTGCGCAAGGGACGTCGTACGCTTGAGGGTTTGCTCTTGAGGCGGTCGAAGCGGTAGAGGGCCCCCTCGATGAACTGTACCGCCTGGTTCACCCGATGGGGGATGTCGTACCCCTTGAGAGGGAGTTCGGCGAGGTAGAAGACCGCCTCCATGGCGCCGCCCTCGTTGAGCTCCCGGGCGGCCGCGGCCACCACCTTGCGGTAGGTGGCGAGGTCGAATTCCCGCTCCTTGCCGCAGCCCACCAGCAGGACCCGGTCACAGAGGGTGTTGGGTACCCCGTAGAGCAGGAGCGACTGACCCACCTTGCCCTCCATGTCACCCCGCCGGAGCAGCCCGGAGATGTAGCCGCCGGAGGCCTTGTCGAGCTGTTCGGCGGCCGCGGAGAGGCGGCGTGGCTCGAAGACGGCCGCGACCACGCAGGCGGTGCGCTGCTTTTCCGGATTACCGCTTTTTACAGTAAACTCCATGGGTCATCTCCTGTTCTCGTTCCGATCGCAGGCGCGGCGCGCCGGGGCAGGTGGAGGGAGGGGCGGGTTCGTTTTGCAGCCCTTTTCGTCCATGGCCATCGATTTTTGTGCATAACACCAACTGTCCCGCCCATGCGATGCCGGTCAACGTTTTGTGATACAAGGCATTTTTTGTGAACAGCCGAAATCCCGCTGAAGCCCGTGAAGAGGGCCTGACAGGGGCCGCCCAGGGCCTTGAAGCCTTCAGTTTACTACAGGAAATGGGATTTTCCATGCAGATTCTCCGAGGCGCCCGAAGATTACAAGATGATTGCCCGGAGGCCGTCGGTGGGGCGGACGGGAGAGGACGGGGAGAACGGCGGTGATCCTGGATCGCTCTCTCGTCCGTCAGGTGCTCGCCACCACCGGCGCGGTTGCCCTGGTGCTGCTCCTCATCTTCCTGACCAACCGTCTGGTCCGCTATCTGGCCGAGGCGGCGGTCGGTGACCTCTCCCGGGAGGTGGTCTTCCAGCTCATCGCCCTCAAGTCGGCCAGCTATCTGATCGTGCTGATGCCTCTGGCCTTCTATCTGGCCCTGCTGCTGGTGCTCGGCCGCATGTACCGGGACGGGGAGATGTATGCCCTGTGGGCGTGTGGCGTCGGTCCCGGTCGTCTCTACCGCCCCCTCTATATGGTGGGCCTGCCGCTCACCCTGGTGATGCTGGCGGGATCCCTCTGGGGGTTGCCGCTCCTCTCCGCCGCCGAGCTGACGCTGCTGGAGAAGGCGGCGCGCAATGTGGAGGTGAGCGGGATCAGTGCCGGTCGTTTCCGCGAGGGGGAAGGGGGCAGGCGGGTCTTCTACACCGAACGGATGGACGACGACGGCCTTGGCATGGAGAACGTCTTCGTCTACGCGGAGGGCGAGGAGAGGGAAGTGGTGCTCTCCGCCCGAAGGGGGCACATCGAGGCGATCCCCGGCTCCGACGGCGACCGCTATCTGGTGCTCGAGGAGGGGTGGCGCCACGAGGGGAGGGCGGGCGAGGCCGATTACCGCCTCATCCGCTTTCGTGAACACCGGCTGCTGGTACAGCAGGCGGAGGGGGGGCGGCCACGGATCAAGCGTAACGCGATTCCCACCGCCGAGCTGTGGGGGATGGACGGGCTCCGCAACATGGCCGAGCTGCAGTGGCGTCTCACCTCCCCCCTCGTTCCGCTCGCTCTCGCCTTCGTTGCGGTTCCCATGTCGCGGACCCGGCCACGCCAGGGAGCGTACGGCCGTGTCGTGCTGGGTGTGGTCTTCTACTTCGTCTATACCAATCTGATGGTGGTGGCGAGGGCCTGGCTGGAGAAGGGGGAGATCCCTCCGTGGCTGGGGCTGTGGTGGGTCCACCTGTTGCCGTTGGCGATAGGGGGGCTGATGATCTTCCGGGCACAGGGGTGGCGCCGGGTGAGGGGAAGGAGCGCTTGAAGATTCTCGATCGCTATCTCGCCGGTGTGGTGACGAAGTTTTCCCTGGGGGCCTTCTTCATCCTGCTGGCGATGGTGGGTCTGTTCGACTTCCTGGGCAGGCTCGACGACCTGAAGGGTGATTTCGGAGCCCCCGAGGCGTTTGCCTATACCCTGCTGACGTTGCCCCGCTGGGGCTATGATCTGGTGCCGACCGCGGTGCTGATCGGTGGTCTGCTGGGGCTGGGCAATCTCGCCGCGGGCAGTGAACTGGTGGTGCTGAGGGGCGCCGGTCTCTCCATCGCCCGTATCGCCCGCCCGGTGATGGTGGGGGGAATGGCGATGATGCTGCTCGGCGTGGTGCTGGGAGAGTGGGTCGCGCCGCCCAGCGAGGCGTGGGCGCAGCAGCTCCGGGCCGAGTGGCGAGGAGGCTACATCGGCCTCCGTGGGAAGAGCGGTTTCTGGGCGAGGGACGGAGAGAGCTTCATCCATATCCGGCGTATCTTGCCCGAAGGGAGGCTGGAGGGGATCGCCGTCTATCGATTTCGGGAGCATCGCCTGGAGATGAGCCTGCGGGCGAAGAGGGGCGACCGGCGCGGCGGGGGGTGGGTGTTGCACGATGTGAGGGTGAGCCGTATCTCGCCGCAGGGGGTGGAGACGGAGCGATGGCCGGAGATGGTATGGGAGACGACACTGCAGCCGGCTCTCATCGATGTCCTCGCCATCCGGCCCGAACAGATGGGTTTCCCCGACCTGCTGGAGTATGTGGGTTATCTGCGCAGCAACGGTCTCGAGTATCAGCACTACGAACTCGCCCTGTGGCGCAAGATCGTCAAACCGCTCTCCTCACTGGTGATGTTGCTCATCGCCCTGCCGTTCGTCTTCGGGCCGCTCCGCTCGGCCAACAGCGGTCTGCTGTTGTTGGCCGGTGTATTGATCGGCCTCGGCTTCTATATCCTCGACCAGATCATGAACAATGCCGGGCTCGTCTATGGCTTGCCACCCGCGCTGAGCGCGTTGGCGCCCACCCTGCTGTTCGCCGCAGGCGCGCTCTTCTTTCTCAGACGCGCCTGAGAAGGAGAGAAGCGGGCAACGGCTCCAGCCGCCGCCTCAGCGTTCCGGCAGGCCTTTCGGCAGCACCACGCAGCGGCTCCCGGCGATGCGGTCGTAGAGCCCCTGCCGGTCGCGATCCACGAGGCACCAGAGCATGCCGATGCCGGGGGTGGCCAGGGCGGCGAGGAAACGGAGGCTGGCACGGTTCCATCCGAGGGGGGAGCCGTCCCGCTTCGTCACCCGCAGGCGCCAGCTCTTCATGCCCAGTGTCTGACCTCCGTGGCTCCAGAAGCCGACGAAGAAGGCCCAGGTGACCAGGAGCAGGTAGAGGCGGAAGAGGGGACTGGTGGGATCCACGGGGCCGCCGTGGACGAGCATCGCTCCGGCGGTGGCGACGAACAGCAGGGCCGCAACGAGCAGGAGGTCGTAGTTGAGGGCGAGGAAGCGGCGCCAGAAGGAGGCTCCGGGGAGATGGGGGAGGGTGGAATCGGGGGCGGAGTTCATTTCGCGTCGGTGAACGGGTGGGTTGCAGGGCAGCTATGGTAGCAGAAGCCGGCTGCCGGTCGCAGCCCGGGTCGTTCCGTTCCGGTTCCATGGCGGTGTGAAATGGAAGACAATTGGGCGCCGGCCCGGTGCCCGCCGACGGGGCAAGAGGCTTTTCGTGGCTCGATGGAGGAGAGGAATCAAGTGACCGTTCGACTGACGGGACTCTTCCCCCTTGGGGGGGAGAGCGATGCAAGGCCCTTGCCGGACTCGCCGCCGGAGATCTCCCTGCGGCGGTTGTCGTCGGGTCGGGGGGCTGTCTCCGGAGGCCTGCCGGATGACCTCTTCCACGAGGATCCGGAGCGCGGCGTGGTGGTGGCGATGGCCGGCCGTCCGGCGGTGGCGTCGGACAGCCTCGCCCGTGTGGCGGCCGAGCGGGGTCTGGCGGCGGCGATCGCCGAGGGGGTGGCGAGAGAGGGGAGCCGGGTGTTCGCCGGGCTGGATGGCGGATTCGCCTGTCTGGTGGTCGACGCCCGCCGGGGGCGGGTGATGGTGGTCCTCGACCGCATGGGGATCCGTCAGCTCGCCTATGGGGTCGGGGAGGGGTTCCTGGCGATCGGCGAGGCGCCGGGAGACGTGGCCCGCCTGCTCGGGTGCCATGGTCGGCTGGATGAGCAATCCATCTACGGTTACCTCTATCACCACATGGTTCCCGGCCCCCGAAGTATCCATCGGGGGGTCTCCAAGCTGCCTCCCGCCACGGTGATGGAGTGGGACCTGGCCAGCGGCAGGCGGCAGGTGTCGCACTACTGGCAGCCCTCCTTCTCGAGGGCGGAGGTGGGCGAGTCCGTTCTCCAGGAACGGTTGCGTAACGAACTGGCCGCGTCGGTGGAGGCGCAGATCGGGGAAGGCGGGAGGATCGGTGCGTTCCTCAGCGGGGGGCTCGACAGCTCCACTGTCGCCGGCCTGATGGCGAGGCGTCTGGGAGAGGGGGCGCGGGCCTTTTCCATCGGCTTCGATGCCGAGGGGTTCGACGAGATCCCCTTCGCGAAGATGGCGGCGGAACGATTCGGCCTCGACCACGTGATCTACTATCTGGAACGACAGGACGTGATCGATGCCATCCCCAGGATCGTCGAGGCCTATGATGAGCCGTTCGGCAACTCGTCGGCGGTTCCCGTCTACCACTGTGCCCGCGTGGCGAGGGAAAATGGGGTCACCTCTCTTCTCGCCGGCGATGGAGGGGACGAGCTGTTCGCCGGCAACTCACGTTACCGCACCCAGCTCCTCTTCGACCTCTACGAGCGGCTGCCCTCCCTGCTGCGCAAGGGGGTGATCGAACCCCTGTTGCTCGGTCCAGGCCTGGACCGCCGCAACATCCCCCTGATCCGCAAGGTGGCGCGGTATGTGGTCCAGGCCCGGGTTCCGCTGCCCGACCGCCTGGAGAGCTACAACACCTTCCACATGACCCCGCCGGAGGAGATACTGCACCCGGAATTCCTTGCGAGGATCGATGTGGAGGGGCCCCTAGAGGGCAATCGCCAGGTGTGGAACGAGCCGGAGGGAGCGGACACTCTCGATCGCATGCTCTACCTGGACTGGCGGCGCACCCTGGCGGAGAACGACCTTCGCAAGGTCGATACCATGTGCCGGGTGGCGGGCGTGGAGGTTCGCTATCCCATGCTCGGCAATCGGGTGGTGGAGCTCTCCACCTCCATTCCGTCCTCCCTGAAGCTGACTCGCGGCGAACTGCGCCGGTTCTACAAGCAGGCATTCCGGGAACTGCTCCCGGAAGGGATCATCAACAAGAAGAAGCACGGTTTCGGGTTGCCGTTCGGTGTCTGGATGAAGGAGTGGGCCCCGCTTCGCGAACTGGCCTACGACTCCCTCGATACCCTAAAGCGGCGGGAGATCGTCCGCGCGGACTACCTGGACGAACTGGTGGAGACCCACCGCCACGGCCACGCCTGGTTCTACGGGGAACAGATCTGGGTACTGATGATGCTCGAGCTGTGGCTGGCGCGCCACGCGGACGAAGCCTGAAGGCTTTCCTGACGCCTGGACTCAGAACCAGTAGCGCGGATAGTGACGCCTGGGGTTGCGGGAGAGGTTGTTGACCGCCAGGGCGACCAGCAGCATCACCAGGGCACCCGTGGCGACCGGCGTGAGGACGAAGAGGTAACCGATGTCGTGGACACGGCTCCCGCCGATCACCGCGATCAGGGCCGTGGCGCCGCCCGGCGGATGCAGGGTGCGGGTGAAATGCATGGCGACGATGGAGAGAGAGACCGCCAGGGCGCCGAGCAGGGCGGTGTCGCCGGGGATCAGCTTGAAGACGGTGACCCCGATGGCCGCCGAGATGATGTGGCCGCCGAGCAGGTTTCGGGGTTGGGCGAACTCAACCTGCGGCGCTCCGTAGATGAGCACGGCCGAGGCGCCGAAAGAGCCGATCAGGAAGAGGTTGGTGGAGGTGAGCCGGCTCAGCAGGGCAACCGCATAGATGCCCACGAACGCCCCGAGCCAGGACCAGGCGATCTTGCTGAACGGTTTTCGCGGTGGGCAGCGCTCGCCTCCGCGCATGCGGTTGAGCCACGTCTCGATCATAAGGTTGGCAACGAATCAGGATGCAGGAACTGGAATCCTACCCCATCTCTTCCGGCTGGTCATGCGATTCTCCCCGAGTAGATCCCACCCGCCTTGACCCAGGAACTTGACATCCGGCGGCGGAGCTTCACTCGGCCTGCTTGAGCTGGGCGGACATCTGTCGGAAGTCGGCCTTTTCGCCGAACTTGGCCTCGTAGAGGCGGGAATACTCCTGCATCACCTCGTCGACGTTCTCGAGTGCCTCCTTGAGTTGATTCTGCAGCCGTTCGTTTTCCCTCTCCAGCGTCTGGTTGCGTCCATGCAGGTGTTTCAACATGCGGGTCAGCTTGCTGTTCTCTGCTACCAGGGCCTCCTCCCGCTCCTGGAGATTCTGCATGTGTTCGACGATGAACCGCTGGTAGCCACTGGAGAGGGCCTGAATGTTCTTGTCGAGAGATGGCACCGTGTCGGGATCGGGCGAGGTGATCAACCGGAGCAACTGTTGATAGATCCGGGTCTCGCTCCGAATCAGCTTGCGGGTGTGATCCCCGGCGTCGTCCGGGCACAGTTTGCAGATCTCGGTGAAGATATCCTGCAGTTTCTCGGTCCGTTCGGGGGCCGTCGCCTTGACGTTTGCCGCCAGGTGTCTCGCGGTTTCACGGTTCCGTCTCTTGCGCCGAAGCGCGACGAACAGAACGACGAGGAAGAGGAGCAGCAGAACCCCCCCCACCTCGGCAAATATCACGGTTAATCCCATGAGCCACTCGCTCATCACCTGCACCTCTCAAGCCGTCGGATCCGCGGTTCCGGTCGCCGCTCCCTTTTCCGGAGGGAGTCCGTCCTTCCCGCCGTCTCCACTCTCGGGGAGACTCACGGTATCATTCTCTTCCCCTTCTTCCCCGTTCAGCATCGCTTCCCACTGGGCCGCCAGTTCGTTGTTTCCCTCCAGTGAGGATGCCGTGACCTCCTCGGTTCCGGTCCCCGTGGAGTCACCGGCCTCCTCCCCGAGCATCGCCTCCCACTGGGCGGCCAGGTCGTCATCCTCTTGCGCCGGGCCGGAGGAGGTGGGTTCCGGCTCGTCGGCCTCGTCCGTTGTGGCGTCGCCCTCCAGCATCGCCTCCCACTGTGCGGCGAGATCGTCGTCCGGAGCTTCGTCCTCCTCCTCGCTGGCCTCTCCGTTGCCGGCCGGCGGGTCGGATTCCCCTCCAGCCGGTGCCGCCTCCGCGAGAGTGACCGGTATCTCTTCCCCGCCCGTCTCGCCTGTCGGCGCCGCCTCGATCGGGGCGGCGGTATCGCCACTCTCCAGCGGCGACGGCTCTTCGCGAGGGAGCTGCGTTTCCGGTGGTTCGTCGCCGTCGGGGGGGGCGGGTGTATCGTCGGCGGCGAGATCCAGTTCCTCCTCGATCATGCTCTCCGTTGCGGACGGATCGATCTCTCCGGTTTCATCAGTCTCCTCCCGATCGTCGACCGCGACAGACTCTTCCCCCCGCGCTTCCTCTTCGACCGCCACCTCTTCCGCTGTGCGGGAGTCGCTCTCCCCGGCTGCTTCTCCACCGCTCTCCGGCGGCTCCTGCGGCGGTGATGCCTCCTCTTCGTCGTGAGCGGGTGAGAGCTCTTCGAGACTCTCTCCGACCAGGGCGTCGGCCACCTTCTGGCGATTCCAGGCCCTCCATCCGAAGAAGCCCGCGATGCCCAGTATCAGGTTCCCAACGCCGATGGAGATACCGATCTTCATGGTGGAACTGAGCCCGCCTGGCTCTTCCCCGGTGTTGCTCCCCTCCTTGGTCGAAGGCGGACTCTCTGCCGGGGCCGTGTCGCCATGCCGGTCCGAACCCGGGACGATCGCCGCCGTCGCCGGCGGGGCCCCGGGTACCGGTCGGCTCAACTGGACGTCGTAGGGACTCCCGTCGTTGCGCAGGGCGTGCAGGTCCAGCAGGATCTCCCGGCCGGCGAAGGCGAGGGGCAGAGTGGCACTCCAGTGTCCCCTCCCCACCAGTGGAAGCGGAAACTCGGTCCCTTCGCCTGCGGTCATGCGGACGCGGATGGAGGACTCCTTCAGCAGGCCCGGCGTGGTGGTCAATTCCACCCGCACGTTTCCCCCCCCTTCGTCCCTCTCCAGGGTCAGCTCGAAGGGGACGTCATGGATCTTGATGGCGCGCCTCAGCTCGCGCTTGTAGGTGGGGCCGTAGGCGTTGATGGCGATCTCGTAGCTGCCGGGCAGAAGTGTACGGTTGAGAAGGGTGGAGAAGATGCCATCCCCTTTCTGGCGATCGGCCTCCTCACCGTCGTCCGCCAGAGGCCAGATGACCGGGTCGCCCCCTTCGCTCTCCTGTCGCAGGTAGAAGCGGGAGAGGGCGAGAAAGCGCGGATCCGTCACTACCTCTTCCCCCTGCAGGAGCCAGGCTGTCACCGGCAATGCATCCCCGATCAGGAGGTTGGCGGGGAGCGGGGAGGTCTCCAGCCGCAGGTTGGTCACCACCATCACGCGGTTGTCCGGATCCAGCTCTCCCTCGATGAGCCACTCCCCCGGGGATGGGGAGTTGACCGTGATCATGTCGTAGTGCTGCTGGTGGAGCCACTTGACGCTCTCCGGGTGTTCGTCGGCGGACCAGAGGGCCCCCTCGGGGGTTCGCAGGCGGGTGATCTCCTGCTCCGGGGGATGGAAGGCGAGCACCGTCATGTCCGAGATCGATTCGTCGATGGCGAAGCTGTTGCCCTCGAGGGGGACGCTGTCCGGTTTCACCGAACTCTCGAACAGGCGCAGGAAGATACGCTGCAGGGTCTCCGCATCCTCCACCTGCTCGTACCAGCCATCCGTGCGGTTGGAGAGGGTCTGCAGGAGTTCCGCATCGGCATTGGAGGAGAGGGCGATGGTGTGGATGCGCCCTCCCGCGGCGTGGATGGCCGGCAACAGCTCCTCCAGAACCCGCTGGCGCGAGTGTGCGTCCTCGGCGGGGTCCTTCGAGACGTCGACCATGCCGTCGGTGAGGAGGATCAGGTGTCGCTCCACCCCTTCCGGGGCTGGTCCCCGCCAGTCACGGGTGGCTCGCCGGAGCGCCTCTTCGATATTGGTGTAGAGGCCGCGGGAGTGGATCCGCCGGGCAGCCTCGTCGGCGCGCTGCTTCCACGCCTCGTCCACGATACCCAGCTTCACATCCATGTTGACGTAGCGTCCGAAGCTCCACACTCCGGAGCGGATACCCTCGGGCATGAGGCCCACCAGCATGCGCATGGCGGGAACCCGCAGATTGTTCGGGTCGTTCTGCTTCATGCTGCCGGAGACGTCGATCAATACCCGCAGATCGGTCGCCGGGGGATCCGCCGCCTGCAGGGGCAGAGCACCCCACAGCAGCAGCAGCAGGCCGAGAATCCTTGTCCTTGCCATGTGGTTCTGCCGATTTGCTTTCATTTCCTTGACATATCGGCGGAAATCGCCGGTTCTTGAACCTCTGCCAGGCACGACGCCATGGGCTATGCTCGGAGTGCGTGACGAGGGCCTCCCGGAGAGGTGGCATGACGGCTCTCCGGGGATTCGAGACGGTACCGATATTTTCCGGAGGAAGGATGGAGCGGCAGAGCCTGGTGATCGATGCGGCAGAGGGGATCCGGCAGATTCCGGGGATGCAGGCGTTGAGGCGGCTGCACCTCGCCGACGAACGGGAGAGGCTGGAGGTGCTGATCGGCCACTATTCGCCGGATGCCGGCGAGCAGGAGGCGGTCTTCCGCGAGGCGTGCGAACTGATCGCGGAGGTGCGGCGAAGGGGGGACGAACAGGGTGGACTGGAGGCGCTGCTGAGGGAATACGATCTCTCCTCGC
>JALTLT010000339.1 GCA_027001815.1 Gammaproteobacteria bacterium
AGCGGCTGCGGGGGGAGCGGCGTACCGGACAGTCGGCCCGCATGCTCTTCGAGGTGCTGGGGGACATGTGGGTGGTGCGCCGCAACCCCTTCATCCAGGACGACCTGCTGGAGAACCCCCGGCGGCTCGAATCCCTCACCCACGCACTCAATCATCGTCTCGACCAGATCGTCGCCCGCGCCGACGGCAACCATCAGGCACTGGCCCTGGCGGAGCGCGCCCGCAGGGCGGTGGAGGCGTTCCAGGCCTGGTTTCCCCGCCAGCGGGAGCTGCGGGCGCGGGTGCGCCGCCGCCTGCGGCGGGTGACCGCCGCCGACAACATCGATTTCGGCGGCCTGGCCCGTGTCTCCCACGTCACCGACGCCTCCGACTGGCGGGTGGAGTATCCGCTGGTGGTGATCACCCCCGACAGCGAAGAGGAGGTGCGCGCGGTGGTGGAGGCGTGCGTGGAGCTGGGGCTGGGGGTGATCCCCCGGGGTGGGGGGACCGGGTATACCGGCGCGGCGGTGCCTCTCACAGCCGAGACGGCGGTGGTCAACGTGGAGAAGCTGGAGGCGATCGGTCCCGTCACCCGCACCCCCCTCGAGGGGGTGGCGGGCGAGGTGCCGGTGATCCGTGTCGAGGCCGGTGTGGTGACCCGGCGGGTGGCGGAGGCGGCGGAGGCGGAAGGGCTGGCGTTCGCTGTCGACCCCACCTCCCAGGACGCCTCCACCATCGGTGGCAACATCGCCATGAACGCCGGTGGCAAGAAGGCGGTGCTGTGGGGAACTACCCTCGACAACCTGGTGAGCTGGCGGATGGTCACCCCCGATGCCCGCTGGCTCGAGGTGACCCGCATCGGCCACAACCTGGGCAAGATCCACGACCAGGCGGAGGTCACCTTCCGCGTCCAGTACTTCGAGAAAGATGGCACCACGCCACGCGGCGAACCGGAGTGGATCCGGGTGCCGGGCGCCTCCCTGCGCAAGCAGGGGCTGGGCAAGGATGTGACCGACAAGTTCCTGGCCGGTATCCCCGGGGTGCAGAAGGAGGGGTGCGATGGCTTCATCACCTCCGCCGTCTTCGTGCTGCACCGCATGCCGAGCCATACGCGCACCGTCTGTCTGGAGTTCTTCGGCTCCGAGATGGGGCGGGCGGTGCCGGCGATCGTCGAGGTGAAGGAGTACCTGGACGGCCATCCGGATGTGGTGCTGTCGGGGCTCGAACACCTGGACGAGCGCTACGTCCGCGCCGTCAACTACTCCACCAAGGCGCCGCGCGGCGACCTGCCCAAGATGGTGCTGCTGGTGGACGTGTCGGGTGACGACGAGGCGGTGGTGGCGGAGGCCGCTTCCGAGGTGGTGCGCAAGGCCAATGGCCGGGGGGCGGAGGGCTTCGTCGCCGTCAGCCCCGAGGCGCGGCGCCGCTTCTGGGCGGACCGCTCCCGTACCGCGGCGATCGCCGCCCACACCAACGCCTTCAAGATCAACGAGGACGTGGTGATCCCCCTCGAGCGGCTGGCGGAATATACCGAGGGGATCGAGCGGATCAACATCGAGCAGTCGATCCTCAACAAGCTGCGCATGATCGATGCGGTGCTGGAGTACCTGCAGGGCGAGATGCCGGAGGCGCGCCTCGGGGATGCCTTCGAGCGCAGCGCGGAGGGGCAGGAGATCCTGTTGGCCAAGCGCGAGGCGGCATGTGGTCATCTCAAGGGAGTGCGGACCCGCTGGCAGGAGATCCTCGACCGCCTGGAGGCACCGGCGGAGGAGTTCACCGGCCTGTTCGACGACCCGGTGCGGGAGCGGATGCGGGAGGGGGACCGGCTGCTCGACCTGCTGCTGCGTCGCGACCTGCGCATCTCCTATCGGGCGGAGGTGGAACGGCCGGTGAAGGAGATCTTCGGCGGCCGGGAGCTTCAGCCGGTGCGGGACCGGCTCGATGCCATCCACGCCTCGATCCGCTCCAGCCGCCTCTTCGTCGCCACCCACATGCATGCGGGAGACGGCAATGTCCACACCAACATCCCGGTCAACTCCAACGACTACCGCATGCTCCACGAGGCGGAGCGCATCGTCGACCGGGTGATGGCGCTGGCCGAGTCGCTGGGCGGGGTCATCTCCGGCGAGCACGGCATCGGCATCACCAAGGTGCAGTATCTCTCCCCGGAGGCGCTGGAGGCGTTTCGGCACTACAAGGAACGGGTCGATCCCGACGGCGTCTTCAACGCCGGCAAGCTGGTGGCCGGGTCGGGGCTCGACAACGCCTATACCCCCTCGCTGCGGCTGCTGCAGCAGGAGGCGCTGATCATGGAGGAGAGCGCCCTTGGCGATCTCAACGACGACATCCGCCACTGCCTGCGCTGCGGCAAGTGCAAGCCGGTCTGCACCACCCATGTGCCGCGCGCCAACCTGCTCTATTCGCCGCGCAACAAGATCCTCGCCACGGGACTGGTCATCGAGGCGTTCCTCTACGAGGAGCAGACCCGCCGCGGCCTCTCCCTGCGCCACTTCGAGGAGATGAACGATCTGGCGGATCACTGCACCATCTGCCACCGCTGCCTGAACCCCTGTCCCGTCGATATCGATTTCGGGGATGTCACCACCCGCATGCGGGCGATCCTCAAGGAGCGTGGCAAGCGGCGCACCAACCTGGCCACCCGCCTCTCCATGGCCTTCCTCAACGCCACCGACCCCGCCTTCATCGGTGCCCTGCGCAAGGGGCTGATCCAGGGGGGCTACGCCGCCCAGCGCTGGACCGCGGGGCTGGCGCGCCGTACCGGTCTGCTCTCCAGCCGCAAGCGGCCCGCCTCCACCACCCGCCGACCGGCGATCCGGGAGGTGGTGGTGGAACTGGTGCGCAAGCCCCTGCCGAAGATAGAGACGGCCCGCCCCATGCGCGCCTTGCTGGGGCTCGACGACCCGCGCATGGTGCCGATCCTGCGCGACCCGGAGAAGACGACGCCCCAGTCCGAGGCGGTCTTCTACTTCCCCGGCTGCGGCTCGGAGCGGCTGTTCAGCGAGGTGGGGCTCGCCACCCTGGCCATGCTCTACCATCAGGGGGTGCAGACGGTCATTCCGCCCGGCTACCTCTGCTGTGGCTACCCGCAGACCGCCGCCGG
>JALTLT010000340.1 GCA_027001815.1 Gammaproteobacteria bacterium
GAGGAGCGGGAGGGAGACGACACCCTCGCCCCCTGCAGACGGTTGCTGGTCCAGAGCAGGGATGCGCCTCCGCTGACCGAAAAGCAGTTGCGTCGGGTGCTGGAAGAGATCTGCCAGTTGCCTCCGCATGTCGTCACGCGCTTGCGTCAGCGATTCCGGCGGGTGAAGTTTCTGGTGGAGATCCACGATCTCTCTCCGTCGAACATCCAGTGATGCACACCGTCTGCCTCGGGGGAAGGGGGAAGCGCCCCCCCTTGGGCGAACGGAACAACCATGCTATTATGTTGACAGTTTGACTAAGGTATTATCCGGCTCCCCGGCCTGCGGATCGCGCCTCCCCGAGGAGGAAGGGGCAGGAGAGGGGGGCACCACTCAACAGACCGGACGGTAGCAGACATGCAGAATCTCAGTCGCGAAGAGCAGATCGGCCTGAGCCGGGCAATCATCCAGATGCTGGCCTCGTGGGGCGCGGATGCCGAAGACCAGATCCAGGTGCTGGCCCTGCCGGAAGGGACGCCTCTACGGGCGATGCGACGTTACCGTGACGGCATGGAGCCTCTTCCCGCCACCGAAGAGGTGGTGGAGCGGATCGAGCACGTGGCCGGCATCGCCGATGCCCTTCGGACCACCTTCCCCGCCAACCCCCGGGCGCGTATCCACTGGATGATGACGCCCAACCGGAAATTCGCCAATCGGCCGCCCATTCAGGTGATCGTCGAAGGCGGGCTGAGTGGCCTGATCGCGGTGCGCTCCGATCTCGACTGCGTCTTCTCCTGGGAACGGCTCGCCACTCCGGCCTGACCCCATCCGCTGGCCGCGCGGGAGGGGGACGGCGGCTCTTCTTCTCCCTTCCCCGACTTCCGCCGTCGCCCCTTCGGCGAGGTGGCGGGGTCCGTAGGGGCGGCAATCCCCGGGGAGAGCGCGTGTTCCGGCCGGTCGTGCTGAAGCTGGTATTCGAGGAGGAAGCCGTGCAGCCGGTCGGCCTGCTCGGGGGTAGGGTCGTGGATGTACTCGGCGACCAGGCGATACATCTGCCAGAGCCACCACTCCTGTCGTTCTTCGCTGTTCATCATCGCGGGATCTCCCGGTCTCTTCCGTCTCCTGTCCGGGGCCTATTGAACCACCCTTTCGTTGCTTCCTGATGACAACTTCCGCCTATCGACTGATCCTCCATCCGCACGACCCGCACGCCCTCCCCGACCGGGAGGCGCTGCTCGCCACACTGCGCACTTCCGGCTTTCTGGGTGAGCCGTGGTCCGGGGGGGAGGGGCGGTTTCTGGTGGGGGAGCGCTTCTTTCACCATGTGACGTTCCTCGGCTGCTCCCCCCATGTGGAGGTCGAACCGCCCGCAGACGGAGGCAGAGGTTTCACCCACATCGAGCTCTCGCCCCCCCTCGCCATCCCCAGGCTGTTCAGCGGCGAGGTGGGCTCTCCCCCGCGCTGCAGAAGGTGCCGCCACTCTCTGGAGGTGGTTCCAGGGGAGGCTCTCCTCGTCACCTGCCCGGGTTGTGGGGCTGCACTGGATCTGGAGGGGATCGATTGGCGGCACGCGGCCGGTGGGGGGCGGCTGCTCCTGTCGATCTGGGGGATTCATCCCCACGAGGCGGTACCTTCCGATCTGCTGCTGGGGCTTGTTAGCCGTGGGCAGAGGGAAGGTTGGGACTACTTCTACTCACGTTTCTGAAAGGATTGTCGAATGACTCGGATATTGGCGGCCTGTGTGTGACGTGGAGAGGCCCCCGGAGGGTTTTCTTCCAGGCTGCCGACCGGTGTCAGAAAAGCTCGATCTCCGTCTTGTTGCTCTCCATCACCCGATTGGTAAAGGATGCGACCAGCGCCTCGAGCTGGACCGAATACTGGGAGAGGTCGCCGTTGTCGGAGACGTTCTTTCGCGACATCTCCGAGAGTTCCGCCACCTTTTCGTTGATCTGCTGGATGGTGCTGTTGACGTCCATGGCGAGGGTGTTCTGGGTGGTGACGATCCCCTCCACGTGAAGGCTGCTGGTGTGAATCTCGTCCACGGCCCGGGCGATGCTGCCGAAAGCCTCACCTGCGGCCCGGGCCTGCTCGAGGTTGAAATTGGACATCTCCACGCCGCGCGTCATCCTCGCCACCGCCTCCCGGCTGTCGGTGTCGATGGTCTCGATCAGCCCCTGAATCTCCCGCGTCGCCTCCGCGGTGCGCCGTGAGAGAGCCCTCACCTCATCGGCCACGACCGCGAAGCCGCGGCCGTGTTCGCCGGCGCGGGCCGACTCGATGGCCGCATTGAGTGCCAGCAGGTTGGTCTGTTCGGCGATCACGACGATCATGTCGAGAACCCTGCCGATCGACTCGTGATGTTTCGCCAGGCTGGTGATGGTATCGCCGAGGGCGGTCACCTCACGGGTCAGTTGATCCATGCTGCCGAGCGCTTCTCCCATCACCGTCCGGCCCGCCTCGGCCTCCTTGCGCACCTGCTCGGCGATCCGCACCTCCCCGGCGATCAGCTCCTTCACCTCCCGGCTGGTACGGGACATGTCGCTGACACGATCGGTGAGACGGGCGATCGCCTGCACCTGCTCCTCGAGGGCGGAATTGGTGGTGGCGGTGACGTTCTGGGCGCGCTGACTGGCAACCGAGAGTTCGCTCGCCACCAGCATGATCTGTTGAATCGTCCGGTCGAGCTTCCGTTTGAAGCGGTTGAAGGCACGGGAGAGACGGGTGATCTCGTCGTTTCCATCCTCCGGCAGGGAGACGGAGAGGTCGGCGTTCCCTTCGGCGATCAACTCCATGGCCCGGGTCGCCCGGAGGATACGCGAAACGATGGAGCGGGCCACGTAGAGGATGCCTCCCACCAGCAGCGAGCTCAACAGCAGGGTGAGGGCGAGACTCACCCGTTTCATTCGCTCCTTGGTCTCCAGGAAGAGTTGCTGAATGGCCCCGGCGTGTTCGGCCAGCTTCGCCTCCAGAACCTGGTCGGCTTCACGGAAACGGGCGGTCAGGCTGTCGTTCCCCATCTCCTGTCTGCGGATCTCCTCCGCCAGTTGCAGGAACCTGTCGCGATAGAGGGCCAGATGGCGGACGATCCCGCTTCTCTGCGCCTCGTCCAGGGCAC
>JALTLT010000341.1 GCA_027001815.1 Gammaproteobacteria bacterium
ACGGCGTCCCCCGGGAGGACCTTCCCGCCTGTCGGACCATCACCGGGAGTCGGCTCCGTCCCGCAGAAAACACCAGGACCTGCCCGCCTTCCGGAATCCGACAATCGGTCAGCCGGCGGTCCCGGTGGTGGGTGTCTCGCCTGCGGCATCCTGGTCCTCATCTCCCGCACTCCGACCCGCGACTGCCGGGGAGGCCACCACCGAAGGGAGTGTCTCCTCCTCACGCCGCACCAGGTTGCCGTTCACCTCGGCACCCATGGCCATCTCGATGAGGCGGTAGTAGACGTTGCCGGTGATACGCGCCTTTTCGGCCAGCTCCACCCGGCCGCTGGAATAGACGTTGCCCTTCACCGTTCCGTTGATCACCAGACTGGGAACCACCACATCCCCCTCGATGCGGCCGTGCTCGCTGAGGGTGAGCAGGGCATCGCCCTCCTCCCTCGCGCTGACCCGACCCTTGACGAGTCCGTCCACGTGCAACCGCCCGGCGAAGGAGACGTCGCCGTGGATCTCGGTACCCTGACCCACCAGGGTGCCGGCCGCCGAGAGGCGGCTAGATCCCTTCCCCTTCCGTTTTCCCTTGCCCCACATCTTCTACACCTCCATTCAGGGCCGCCGAGAGCGGCCAGTCGAAGCGTTTCTCCACCGTCCGACCCCGCTTGCCGCGGGTCTTCACCTGCACCCAGACGGCCCGGGGTTCGAAACCTTCCGGCAACCGCAGGCTGCCGTTGATCCGCCGGAAGTATTTGATCTCCTGGCGTTTGGGTCGCTTGCCCACCCCCACCTGGGAGAGCGGAAGGGTGGTCATCAGCCCCTCCTGCACCCCCTCCACCCGCATGTCGAGGGAGAAGCGCAGGGAGCGGTGGCGGGCGTTGCGGCCATGCACCTGGATCAACGTGAGACTGTATCGGTAGCCTCCCGGTTCCACTGTAGGCGCCACCGTCAACTCCTGGATGCGGATACCGGCATCCCCTTCCGTCGGGCTGACGATGCTGCGGTAGAAGGCGAGTTCCTCCCTCAGCTCCAGGTTGTCCCGCTGCAGGCGCATCAGATCGGCGCGGATCTCCTCCCGGGCCTTGCGATCGATGATGGCGGCGTTCTCCAGTTCGGCCACCCGCCGCACCCGCTCGTCGAGGCGCTCCCGGAGGCGCCCCAGTTCGTTCTCCAGCACCCCCTGTTCCAGCATCACCGCCGCGCAGGCCGTCTCTCCCTGGTGGCGTCCGTAGTCGAAGACCACCCAGCCACCCAGCACCGCGGCCGCCGCCAGCAGCAGGCTGGTGATGGCGAAGACCACGAGACGGGAGGATCCGCCGGTCATGGGAGGGTCAAGGCAGCGGCGCGATGGCGTCGAGCCCCGCCGTCTCGTCGAAGCCGAAGAGGATGTTGAGATTCTGCACCGCCTGCCCCGCCGCCCCCTTCACCAGGTTGTCGATCACCGAGAGGATCACCACCGTGTCACCCCCCTGGGGGCGGTGGACGGCGATCCGGCAGGTATTGGTGGCGCGCACCGTGCGCGTCTCCGGGTGGCTGCCGGCCGGCAGCACGTCGACGAAAGGCTCGTCCACGTAACGCTCCTCGTAGAGGTGCTGGAGATCCACGTCGGCAGCGAGGCGGGCGTAGAGGGTGGCGTGGATCCCCCGGATCATGGGGGTCAGATGGGGCACGAAGGTGAGTCCCACCGGCTCGCCGGCGGTGAGCGACAGGGTCTGACGGATCTCCGGCAGGTGGCGGTGACCCGGCACCCCGTAGGCCTTGAAGCTCTCGCTCACCTCCGCCAGCAGGCTGCCCACCTTGGCACCACGGCCGGCACCACTCACCCCCGACTTGCAGTCGGCAACGATCCCGTCGAGAGCGATCACCCGCTGCTCCACCAGTGGCAGCAGACCGAGAGTGACCGCAGTGGGATAGCAGCCGGGATTGGCCACCACGCGAGCGGCCCGGATCTCGGCACGACTGCGCTCCGGCAGACCATAGACCGCCTCCTCCAGCAGATCCGGACAGGCGTGCGGCTCCCCGTACCATGCCGCCCACTCCTCGGCGTCCCGCAGCCGGAAGTCGGCGGCCAGGTCGATCACCTTGACCCCCGCCGCCACCAGCTCCGGCACCATGCGCATGGCGGTACCGTTGGGGGTGGCGAAGAAGACCACGTCGCACTCCGACAGCACCCCGATGTCCGGTTCGCTGAAGGCGAGATCGAGGCGGCCGCGGAGATTTGGAAAGAGTTCCGCCACCGGCCGCCCCGCCTCGGAGCGGGAGGTGATCACCTTCACCTCCACCTCCGGATGGAGCGCCAGCAGCCGCAGCAGCTCCACGCCGGTATAACCGGTGCCTCCAACGATACCCGCTCGGATCATGCCTTCCACGCCTCCCCAGGGCCCGACGCCCGACCGTTCCGGGCGTCGCCGCATCGAATCGTCAAGGCGTTACATGATACGGCCTCGATCACTGCACTGGAAGGGCCGCAAAGGAAACAAATCCGATGCCCGCCCGACGTCTTGCCCTGGGTCCGCGAAACGGGCTTTCCGTTCTGTCAGCAGGCTGTTGATAAACACCATTTTTCGGCAGCCTGTGCCACGGTGCGTGGATGCGCTGCTGTTTTCAATGACGACAACTCATAAATAAAACACGAGGAAACCAGATATCACATTTTCGGCTTCCGACTTTGAAAGAGGACAGGACGGCCTTTTCAACGCCCTGATAAATCGGTCACTCCCGCCTCTTTCCGGCGCTCCGGCGCATGGCTGCCGGCCGCCTGCCGGATTTTGACAGGCCACCAGATTTGCATTCCGCGGAGGTCCCGAGAGCCTGAAATCCACGGGACAAGATAATCCGGATCGACCCTCCCCGTTCATCCCTTCGCGGAGTGGAAACGACCAGTCACCTCACCAAGCCGAACCGCAACCTCTTCCACCTCCCGCCTCGCGTCGCGCGCCTTGTCCACACAGTTGCGGGTCGATTCTCCGAGCTCGGCCATGTCATTGACGTTTCGATTGATCTCTTCGGCCACGGCCCCCTGCTCTTCTGTGGCGGATGCCACCTGCAGATTCATTTCATTGACTTGCGAAACGGCGTTGCGAATCCGGTCCAG
>JALTLT010000342.1 GCA_027001815.1 Gammaproteobacteria bacterium
TGCGGCACAGGGATGTGCCGCCAAAATCAATCACCGCAGGTGATTGATTTTGCAAGGGAGCCGAAAACCGCGTTTTTCGGCTCCCGTACTCTGACAATTCAGGGATGAATTGTTCAGAGTTTCCTTAAAAAAGGCCAGGACGGCCTTTTTCAACATCCTGTCAGATCGGGGAAGGAGCCGTCCGTTGCGGAGAGGAGAGGAAAAAGGGGCCGTCAGTGGAGGGGAGGCACCACCCGTCCCGGACCGCCCCCTCCCTCGCGGCGCACCTCCACCACGTTGGGGAGCTGATCGAGGCGAGTCAGGATACGGCTGAGCTGGCCGATGTCGGAGATCTCCATGGTGAGGCGGATGGAGGCGGTGAGATCCTTGCGGCTGGTGGTGGTGGTGAGCGCCAGCACATTGATCTTCTCGTTGCTGAGCAGCGCGGTGATATCGCGAAGCAGACCGCGGCGATCGTAGGCGACGATGCGAATGTCCACCGGATAGGTATCGGGCTCCGATTCGCTCCAGGAGACCTCGATGAGCCGCTCCGCATGCTGCTGCTGCAGCCGCAGGACGTTGGGGCAGTCCTGGCGATGGATGGTGACCCCCCTTCCGCGGGTGATGTACCCGACGATGGGGTCGTTGGGAACCGGATGACAGCAGCGGGCAAGATTGGTCATCAGGTCACCGACACCGAGAATGTGGATACCGCGTCCCGCAGAGCGTTCCCCGCCACGTTCGCGCCGCAGGGGTGGCTCCGGTTGCTGTTCCGCCCGGCGACTCATGAGGCGGTCCTGGGCCGCACCCGCAATCTGGGCGTTGGTGACCTCTCCCCGGCCGATGGCCGCCAGCAACTCATCACCCCGCTGGAAACCGAACCGCTCCGCCAGCTCCTGGGTGCGGATCTCCTGCAGCCCGAGACGGCGCAGCTCGCGATCGAGGATCGCCCGCCCTTCGCTGATGTTCTTGCCCTGGTCCTGCTGCTTGAACCAGGCGCGCACCTTGGCCCGCGCCCGCGACGTGCGCAGGTATCCAAGGCTGGGATTGAGCCAGTCGCGGCTGGGATGGCCGTGACGTGAGGTGAGGATCTCCACCTGCTGGCCGGTCTTCAGGGTGTAGGTGAGGGGCACGATGTTGCCGTCCACCTTGGCCCCGCGACAGCGGTGGCCCACATCCGTATGGATGTAGTAGGCGAAGTCGAGGGGAGTGGCGCCCATGGGGAGATCGACCACCTTGCCGGCGGGAGTGAAGACGTAGACCCGGTCCTCGAAAACCTCCGACTTGAAACGGCTGATAAAATCGCCCGCGTCGGTCTCCTCCTCCTTCCACTCGAGCAACTGGCGCAGCCAGTTGATCTTCTGGGCGAGCGCACTGTCCGCCCCCCCCTCCTTGTACGCCCAGTGGGCAGCCACCCCCAGTTCCGCATGCTCGTGCATCTCGTGGGTCCGGATCTGTACCTCGAGCACCTTGCCCAGCGGACCGATGACGGCGGTGTGGAGCGACTGGTAGTTGTTCTCCTTGGGCGTGGCGATGTAGTCATCGAACTCCTTGGGAATATGGCGCCACAACGAGTGGACCACGCCGAGGGCGGCATAGCAGGCGGTGACGTCGTCCACCAGGATACGCACGGCGCGCACGTCGTAGATCTCGGAGAAGGGCACCCCCTTGCGCTGCATCTTCTTCCAGATGCTGTAGATGTGCTTGGGACGACCGGTCACCTCGGCCCGGATTCCCACCCGCGCAAGCTCCCGTTGCAGCCGGCTCACCACCTGCTGGATATACTGCTCGCGATCCAGGCGCCGCTCCTCGAGGAGCGAGGCGATCCGCTTGTAGTCGGCCGGCTCGATATAACGCAGCGAGAGATCCTCCAGCTCCCATTTGAGCTGCCAGATGCCGAGACGGTTGGCGAGGGGCGCAAAGATGTCGAGGGTCTCGCGGGCGATCCGCTGCTGCCGCTCAGGATCGAGGAAGCCGAGGGTGCGCATGTTGTGGAGACGGTCGGCGAGCTTGATGAGCACCACCCGGATATCCTCCACCATCGCCAGCAACAGCTTGCGGAGACTCTCGGCGTTCTGCCGGTTTCGCCGCTCCCGGCTGTCCCCGCCCTCGTAGTCGTGCATCACCGCCATCTTGGTGACACCATCCACCAGGCGGGCGATGGTCTCTCCGAACAGCTCCTCCAGGTCCTCGACCGTGTAGTCGCTGTCCTCGATCACGTCGTGAAGGACGGCGGCGGCGACGGTCTCGTGATCGAGACCGAGATCGGCGACGATCTCCGCGACCGCGAGCACATGGGAGAGATAGGGTTCCCCCGAAGCACGCCGCTGACCCTCGTGGGCGGCGCGCGCCAGCTCGATGGAACGCCGGATCACCTCGCGGCCACCCTCCCCCTGCCGAGCACCCAGCAGCGCCACCCAGGCATCGGTCTCGCCGACATCCGGAACACGGAGCTGAAGCGGATTGTCCTTTACCTGAACCATCGGACCCTTGGGCTGCGGGAAAAACCGGGGGTTTCGAAAAGGGCTGGCTTGGGCCTAACCCGAAAATTGCATGAAGCCGCTAACACGACGTTGAAAAAGGCCGTCCTGGCCTTTTTCAAGGCCGGAAGCCGAAAATGCGATTCCCGGCTTCCTCACGTTTTCAATGAGGCCAGCAGCCTGTCGGACTTCAAGCTGAAGGTCACTCCGCCCCGAGAGGCGGGAAGGCCCTCTCGGGGGCGTTGGCGGCAGGGATGCCGCCGACGAGCCCCCAAGGATGGGTTCACGGCGTCCCCCGGGAGGGCCTTCCCGCCTCTCGGGGCCCCGTGGAAAGCACCAGAACCTGACCGCCTGTCAAAGTCCGACAGGCTGCTGGCCTCATTGAAAACGGCGGTGCATCCATGCTCCGCGGCACAGGCTCCAGTTCTCCCTGGAATATAGGTGCGAACCCGAGCCATCACAAGGCACCAGGGTAGAGTCACCAGCGGAGAGGTGAACCGGACTCCGCCACCTCCCGCCCGGGTTTCTACTCGCGTCCCTCGCGCAACCGGGACATCAAGGCGGCGCGCCACTCCTGGAAGGAGGGGTAGTGCAGATAGCCCCCTTCGGCCACATAGCGCACCA
>JALTLT010000343.1 GCA_027001815.1 Gammaproteobacteria bacterium
CCCTTCACCGCACAACCGCCGGATCTACACCGCTTCGCCTTGGCCACGAGAGCTTCGCGGTTTATCGCCCGCTCGCCCTGCTCGGCAGTGCCTTGTATCCGGTTCCTGTTCGTCGGCTCGCGGTTTACGCTCCACGCTTCCTCCCCACGGTCGGTCACCCTTCCGCAGTTGCGCTTCGCTTCACTCGCCGTGACCAGCTCGTGGCGGGACTTCCACCCGCAGGGGTGCGCCCATGCTGGGCGCACACGAAAGAAGGGGCGGGAGATCGCTCTCCCGCCCCTTCCTTGCGTCTCTCCCTTCGTCCCGCTGGATCAGCCGGCGAACAGCACCACCGCGGTCACGGAGATCACCACCATGGCGAGCGTGGTCTGAAGGGCCATACGGAACCGGCAGTTCATGGTCCCGGTACACTGTTTGATCTTGCGCAGCATGTCGTTCTCTCCTCTGTCCATCCCGCGTTCATTCCCTCGAACAGGGCGGTGAAGAGATGTTTCTTCACCGTGACAATGAACACCATTGATTATCTATTTCTTTAATAAGAATATGCTAAATCGTCAACAACTGTCAAATCGTGACACATTGCACGCAGGCGGCGCGACGAGAACCCCCTTGCGTCCCTGGTGAGGCCCTGAAGGCGAGACGGTGGATTTCCTCAGATCCGACTCGTGGGAACGGCACCTTCTTCGTGCCGCCTGCGGCGGCATCTGCCGGATACGCCGCCCACCGGTGGTGCGGGCACGAACTGGAGGCCCGAAAAGCCCGGCGCATCGGGCAATTCCTGCGGAGCAGGAACGGCTTCATCGCTCCCCAGACCCCTCCCCCACCGGCGAGTCCGACCCCAGCGCCGCCGAGACGAGGCGCCACAACCCCTCCTCGTGTTCGGTGAGGTCGAAGGAGAGGTCGTAGACCGACCAGCGCATCAACAGCCCCTGGATCAGGGCAACGATGTAGCGCGCCAGCTCACCGGCGGGAACCACCGGCCTGAACTCTCCCCGCCGCTCCCCCTCTTCGACAAGGCCGGTGACGAGGGAGACGTAGCGATCCATCACCTTGCGCACCGAGGCCTTCAGCTCCGGCGAGTCGAGATGCAACCGGTCGGAGAAGAGCAGCCGGGGAATCCCTTTCTGTCGATTGACGAAATCGAGCTGGCGGGAGATGAGACAGCGCAGGCGCGCCGCTGGAGGATCATCCGACTCGAAACAGGACCCGAGTGCATCCATCTGGTGCTCGGCGATCCAGGCGATGGCCGCCTCGAAGATCTCGTCACGGCTGCGGAAGTGGCGAAAAACCGTCGGCTGGGCGATGCCCACCCGATCCGCGATCGCCTGGGTGGTGACCCGACCTGCGCCCTGCTCGGCGGCGAGATCGAGCGCAGCCTGGACGATCTCCTCCATTCTCTGGTGATGGGGCTTTCCCATGGCAATCTCATCCAATGAACACAGGTGCCCGGGAAGTATGGAGGGACGGCCGGTGGCCGTCAATCGAGGGCGAAGGCCTGGTGAGGTTCCGGCATCACCACGCGGGTGTCGGTGAGCCTCTCCGCAAACACCTCCATCACCTCCTCTTCCCCATGCACCAGGTAGGTGGTCCGCGGTCTGCCGGTCTGCCGATACCAGTCGTAGAGCTGGTTACAATCGGCATGGGCGGAGAAGCCGCCGATGGTGTGGATGCTCGCCCGCACCGGAATCTCCTCGCCGAAGATGTGTACCCTCTTCGCCCCGTCGACGATGGCACGGGCCAGGGTTCCCTTCGCCGCATAGCCGACGAAGATGATGCTGGAGGCACGGTTCCACAGGTTGTGCTTGAGATGGTGGCGGACCCGTCCGCCGGTACACATGCCGGAGCCGGCAATGATCACCGCACCGCCCCCCACCTTGTTGATGGCGATCGACTCCGCCGTCTCGCGGGTGAAGTGGAGACCCGGCAGGGAAAAGGGGTCGATACCCGACTGGAGAATCGCCGCCGCGTGACGGTCGTAGCACTCCGGGTGACGGCGGAAGATCTCGGTGGCCGAGATGGCCATGGGTGAGTCGAGAAAGACCTGCATGGAGGCCGGCAGGATCCCCTTCTCCACCCCTTCCCGCAGGTAGTAGAGCACCTCCTGGCTGCGCTCCAGGGCGAAGCTGGGGATCACCACGTTGCCACCGCGGCGGAAGGTGTCGAGGATGGCATCGTAGAGTTCCCGCACCGAGGGCTCGAGCTGCTTGTGGGGACGGTTGCCGTAGGTGGTCTCCATGACCAGGATGTCCGGCCGGGGAGGTGGATCGGGGTCGCGCAGGATCACCCGTCCGTCGCCGCCCAGATCGCCGGAGAAGAGGATGGAGAGGCCCTTCTCCCCGTGGGGCAGACGCAGCTCCACCGCCGCCGAGCCGAGGATGTGACCGGCATTGTAGAACACCGCCTCGATCCCGTTCACCAGCCGGAGCGGCTTGCGGTAGCGGGCGTTGCGGCCGAAGTGGTCCAGGGCGTCCAGGGCATCGAGAGTGGTGAAGAGGGGCTCGAAGTGGTCGCCCCCCTGGCGGCGCGCCAGCTTGCGGCGGCGCCAGCGCGCCTCCTCCTCTTCCAGGCCGGCGGCATCGAGCATGACGATCCGCGCCAGGTCGCGCGAGGCGGAGGTGGTGATGATCTCCCCCCGGAACCCCTGCTTGACCAGGAGGGGGATGCGGCCGCAGTGATCCAGGTGGGCGTGGGTGAGCAACAGGTAGTCGATGGAGGCGGGATCGAACCCGAAGGGCTGCCGGTTCTCCTCGTCGATCTCCCGTCCCCCCTGGAAGAGCCCGCAGTCCACCAGGATCTTCACCGGCCCCCACTCCACCAGGTGGCAGGAGCCCGTCACCTGGCGGGCGGCACCGTGGAACGATATCTTCATGGGCCCTCTCCGATTGTGGTGTGGTGCCGCCGGGCGGCATCGTTCCGATGGTTCCGCCCTGACAGGATGTTGAAAAAGGCCGTCCCGGCCTTTTTCAACGCCGGAAGCCGAAAATGCGATTTCCGGCTTCCTCACGTTTTCAATGAGGCCAGCAGCCGGTCGGACTTTGACAGGCCGTCAGGTTCTGGTGCTTTCCGCAGGGCCCCGAGAGGC
>JALTLT010000344.1 GCA_027001815.1 Gammaproteobacteria bacterium
CCGAAGGCGATGGTGCCGTAGAACATCCACAGCCACCAGCGCGGAAGCGGGTTGTTGAACTCCTGCAGATCCTCGTCCCAGACGTGGCCGGTCACTTCGCCCACCGGAGCCTCGCCGGGGCGAGGCTTGCTGGACCAGCGGATCAGCCACCAGCAGCCGAGGAAGCTGCCCACGGAGATGATGATCACAAACCAGTGCAGAAACGCGTTCATCGAATCTTACTCCTTCTCCCCCCGGCCTTCGGCGGAGGTCAGTTCGGGTTCGTCGGCAAACGGCAGGTTGGCCGCCTCGCGGAAGTCATCCTTCCGCCGGGAACTCCAGGCCCATATCCAGATGCCCACGAAGAGCACGAACATGGCCACGGTCCACCAGGCGTGAAGGGTCGCGGTGATCTCTTCCATCACCCTTACCTCCGCTTGATGGCGGTACCCAGCCCCTGCAGGTAGGTGATCAGCGCCTCCAGCTCGGTCTTGCCCTTCACCTGGGCCTCGGCGTTGGCGATCTCCTCTTCACTGTAGGTCTGGCAACCGTTGCAGGTGGCGGAGATGAGGCTGTTCATCACCCGCATCTTTTTCGCCGTCAGCTTGCCGTCCAGGACGTTCTCCGCCAGCCAGGGAAAGCCCGGCATGTTGGACTCGGGCACCACATCCCGCGGGTTCATCAGATGGACCCGGTGCCAGTCGTCGGAGTAGCGTCCCCCCACCCGGGCCAGGTCGGGCCCGGTGCGTTTGGAGCCCCACTGGAAGGGGTGGTCATAGACGAACTCGCCCGCCACCGAGTAGTGGCCGTAACGCTCGGTCTCTGCACGGAAGGGGCGGATCATCTGCGAGTGGCAGACGTAGCACCCCTCGCGGATGTAGATGTCACGCCCCTCCAGGGCGAGCGGCGAGTAGGGCTTGACCCCCTCCACCGGCTGAGTGGTGTCCTTGAGGAAGAAGAGCGGGACGATCTCGACCAGGCCGCCGAAGCTCACCACAAGGATTACCAGGACGATCATCAGTCCCAGGTTCTTTTCTACTTTCTCGTGACTCATGGTTGCGCTCTCCTTAGGCCGACTGCGGGACCGGAGCCTCGACAGGCTTCTGGCCGGCAATGGTCTTGAAGACGTTGTAGGCCATGATCAGCATGCCGGTGAGGAACAGCACGCCACCCACCCAGCGGATGGTGAGGTAGGGATACATCCGCTCCAGGGTCTCGACGAAGCTGTAGGTGAGGGTGCCGTCGTCGTTGACCGCGCGCCACATCAGGCCCTGCATCACACCGGCGATCCACATGGAGACGATGTAGAGCACCACGCCGATGGTGGCGACCCAGAAATGGACGTCCACCAGCTTGATGGAGTACATCTGCTCACGTCCGAACAGGCGCGGCACCAGGAAGTAGATGGAACCGATGGAGACCATCGCCACCCAGCCGAGTGCCCCGGAGTGGACGTGACCCACCGTCCAGTCGGTGTAGTGGGAGAGCGCGTTGACCGTCTTGATGGACATCATCGGCCCCTCGAAGGTGGACATGCCGTAGAAGGAGAGGGAGACGATGAGGAACTTCAGGATCGGGTCGGTACGCAGCTTGTGCCAGGCACCGGACATGGTCATGATGCCGTTGATCATGCCGCCCCAGGAGGGGGCCAGCAGCAGCAGCGAGAAGGCCATGCCGAGGGACTGGGTCCAGTTGGGCAGGGCGGTGTAGTGCAGGTGATGGGGGCCTGCCCACATGTAGATGGAGATCAGCGCCCAGAAGTGGACCACCGAGAGACGGTAGGAGTAGACCGGACGACCCACCTGCTTGGGCACGAAGTAGTACATCATGCCGAGGAAGCCGGCGGTCAGGAAGAAGCCCACCGCGTTGTGACCGTACCACCACTGCACCATGGCGTCGATGGCACCGGGGTAGAGGGAGTAGGACTTCGTGAGGCTGACCGGGATCTCGGCACTGTTGACGACGTGCAGCAGGGCGATGGTGAGGATGAAGGCCCCGTAGAACCAGTTGGCCACGTAGATGTGCTTCACCCGCCGTTTCATGATGGTGCCGAAGAAGACCACCGCATAGCTGATCCAGACCACCGCGATCAACAGATCGATGGGCCACTCCAGCTCGGCGTATTCCTTGGAGGTGGTGATGCCCAGCGGGAGGGTGACGGCGGCCAGGACGATGATGAGCTGCCAGCCCCAGAAGGTGAAGGCGGCCAGACCGTCGGAGAAGAGCCGCGTCTGGGAGGTGCGCTGCACCACGTAATAGGAGGTGGCGAACAGGGCCGAACCCCCGAAGGCGAAGATGACCGCATTGGTATGCAGCGGTCGCAGACGGCTGTAGGTCAGCCAGGGAATGTCGAAGTTGAGTGCCGGCCACACGAGCTGTGCGGCGATGATGACGCCCACCAGCATGCCCACGATTCCCCAGATCACGGTCATGATGGCGAATTGGCGCACTACCTTGTAGTTGTAGGTCTCTTGGGAATCCATCGGATCCTCCCCTCAGTGCTGCAATCCACGTTGGTACGACTCCGGCCCGCCCCTCGAGCCGGTGGCGGGCCGGGTGTCTCCGGAAGCGCCGCCCCGGAGACTCGTTGTGCGGGAGAAGAGGCACCTTCCCCCATGGATGACGATACCCTCCGACGGGAGCGCCGCGGGCCTCGGAAAACCACGTGCGCGGACGTGGCCCGAAACGGACGAATCCCCCCGGAGGCGTGCCGAGTTCAAACCCGGCACAACATACTCGAACCACCAGGAGCCGTACATTGACCCAGATCAATATATCCCGGATGGAGGGCCGATGCCACGGTTTTGTTTTCGAAAAAACAGCGCGTTATATCAGGAATTACAAAAATCGGGGGCGGCCGCCGCCTCCCTCTCCCCCTCGCCGGAAGGGTGATGGGGGAGCACGGAGGGGAGAACTTAGCAGGCTGTTGAAAAACACCGTTTTTCGGCGGCCTGTGCCGCGGTGCATGGATGCACCGCCGTTTTCAATGACGAAAGATCATTGAAAACGTGAGGAAGCCGGAAATCGCATTTTCGGCTTCCGGCGTTGAAAAAGGTCTGGATGGCCTTTTTCAACATCCTGTCAGGGAGACGAGGGGCGGGG
>JALTLT010000345.1 GCA_027001815.1 Gammaproteobacteria bacterium
GGACTTCAAGCTGAAGGTCACTCCGCCCCGAGAGGCGGGAAGGCCCTCCCGGGGGCGTTGGCGGCAGGGGTGAGCCGGAAAACGGGGAATGTCCGGTGGACATTCCTCCCGGCGAACGGGCTTGCCATGGATGGCGAGCCCCGGCCCTGCAAGCGGAGCAGGACCGCGCAGCGCCGCAGGCCGCCGACGAGCCCCCAGGGGTGAGGAGAGAACCTTCGTCCAGTGGACGAGGGAAGCTCTCCGAACGCCCCGCCAGGGATGGCGGGGCCGGGCTTTTCGGCGAAGCAGGACAGCACAGCCGAAAAGGGTTCACGGCGTGCCCCGGGAGGGCCTTCCCGCCTCTCGGGGCCCCGCGGAATACACCAGAATCTGACCGCCTGTCAAAGTCCGACAGGCTGCTGGCCTCATTGAAAACAGCGGTGCATCCATGCACCGCGGCACAGGCTGCCGAAAAACGGTGTTTTTCAACAGCCTGTTAATCAGAGATTCCCTTATCGAGGAACGACCCGGCCTCGTCAGGCGCTCTCCTGCCGACAACCATCGGTTTTGCCAATCCCCGGCCCGTACGGTACGCTAACGGGATGCCGGGAGCCGAAAATACGATTTCCGGCTTCCTCACGTTTGCGGTGCATCCATGCACCGAAGCACAGGCTGCCAGCCCCCCGGGCCATACCTTCCGGCCCTTCGCCAGAGAGGGAATCTTGAAGACCCAGAACGAGTTCCGCCGCCTGCGCGAGCACCTGGAGGAGATGATCGTCGGCCAGCAACGGCTGCTGGACCGGCTGATGATCGGCCTCCTCACCGGTGGCCACATCCTCCTGGAGGGACCGCCGGGCCTGGCCAAGACCACCGCGGTGAACGCCCTCGCCAGCGGCGTTCACGCCAGCTTCCAGCGAATCCAGTTCACCCCGGACCTGATGCCCGGTGATCTCACCGGGACCGACATCTTCGATCCGGAA
Source organism: Gammaproteobacteria bacterium (assembly GCA_027001815.1). Classification (GTDB taxonomy): domain Bacteria; phylum Pseudomonadota; class Gammaproteobacteria; order JALTLT01; family JALTLT01; genus JALTLT01. The sequence continues at coordinate 960 of JALTLT010000345.1, forward strand.
GAGCACCGTTTCCGGTTCGTGGAGGGCCCCCTGTTCCACGAGATCGTGCTGGCCGACGAGATCAACCGCGCACCGCCCAAGGTCCAGTCGGCCCTGCTGGAGGCGATGGCGGAGCACCAGATCACCGTCGGTGGCACGACCCGGAGACTGCCGGAACTCTTTCTGGTGCTGGCCACCCAGAATCCACTGGAACAGACCGGCACCTACCCCCTCCCCGAGGCGCAGCTCGACCGTTTCCTGCTCCACGTCGTGCTCGACTATCCGGGAGAGGCGGAGGAGCTCGAGATCCTGCGGCGGGACCGCCGCTACCACTACGGCCAGGACCGCCCCCCCCTCGAGTCGCCCCTCACCCCACAGACGGTACTCACCGCCCGGCGGGAAGTGGCGGAACTGCACGTGGAGGAGGTGCTGGAACGCTACATCGTCTCCCTGGTGGGGGCCACACGGCGCCTGGGGGAGATCCGGCCGGAGTGGAAGGAGCACGTGATCGCCGGCGCCTCCCCGCGCGCCTCCATCGCCCTGCTGCGCGCCGGCAGTGCCCTCGCCTACCTGAAGGGGCGCGACTACCTGTTGCCGGACGATATCCTCCAGGTGGCTCCCGACGTGCTGCGCCACCGCCTGGTGCTGGGCTACGCGGCCCGCGCCGAATCCATCGATGCCGATTCCATCGTCCGGCTGCTGCTGGAGACCCTGCCCCTGCCGTGATTCCCGCCATCCTCAAGCAGCGCCTCTTTCCCCGCCCGCCCCCCGTCGGGACAGACCGTCCGCTCCTCGGTGCAGAGGAGCTCGCGACCCTTCGCCGGAGGGTCACGGCCCTCTCCCATGAAGGGCGTCCGCTGCCGCGCGATGGCCGGATGGAGGCGGGCGAGCTTCCGGCCCCCCGCCCCGGTTCCGGATCCGATCACGAGGAGAGCCGCCCCTGGAGCAGTGGGGACGAGCTGCGGCACGTCAACTGGCGCCTCACCGCCCGCACCGGAGAACTGCACGTCAAGATCTATCGACAGGAGCGCAGGGAAGGCCTCTTCCTGGTGGTGGACCGACGCGCGGCCATGCGGTTCGCTACCCGTGGACGACTCAAGGCGGCCCAGGCCGCCGCAGCGGCGGCGGCTCTCCTGTTCGCCACCATGGGCCGGGGCGAGTCCTCGGGCGGTGTGTTGCTGGAACCGGGTCCACGCTGGTTCGAGGAGCGCCAGGGAGAGTCGGGGGGAATGCCCCTGGCACTGGCGGCAGCCTCCCCCGCCCCAGCCCTGGCCACGCCCGCCGAGCCCTCCCTGGCGGGACTGCTCGACGAGCTGGGATCGATGCTCCGTCCCGGATTGCGGGTGGTGATCCTCTCGGACCTCGCCGACCTGGAGGAGCGGTGCCGGGGTCCACTGATGGCCCTCGCCGCCCGTCACCGGGTGGAGGCGGTGGAGATCACCGACCCCGCCGACGAGCATCTTCCGGACGCCGGCCTGGTACGCCTGGAAGACGGATCGGGGACAGCCCGGCTCGTCGACACCGCCGATCCCCGGGTCCGTCGCGCCTGGCAGGCGGCAGCCGAAGCGGAGCGGGAGCGGCGCCACCGCCTGCTTCACCAGTGCGGCATCCCCCGTTTCCTCCTCTCCACCACCGACTCCGCCCCCGAGCGGGTGCTCCCTCTGCGCTGAACCCTCCATGGCCACCACCCTGGAAACGCTGCAGGAGGTGATCCCTCCACCTCCCCCCGAACCCTCCGCCACCGGCTGGATCGCCCTCGTCCTGCTGCTCCTGCTCGCCGCCGCCCTCTCCGGCTGGCGCCGCTACGACACGCCCCGGAGGCGGCTCCGCCGCCGCCTGCACCGACTGCTCGACGAGCTGTCCCACATGCCGCCGCGGGATGCCCTGCACGCACTCGCCAGCCTCCTCTCCGAGGAGGCCCCTTCAGGCCTGGAGAGGGGCGGCGACGAGGCGTGGCAGAGCTGGCACTCCACCCTCCAGCTCCGCTTCGCCCCCACCCCCCCGGCACGTGAACAGATCCGGCAACTGGTTCTCCAGGTATTGCACCGGCTGGAGGAGGGGGCGTGAAGGTTTCGGATCTCCTCCTCACCGCCCCCGGCTGGCTCTGGCTGCTCCCCCTGCCGATGC
>JALTLT010000346.1 GCA_027001815.1 Gammaproteobacteria bacterium
TCAGCAACCCGGAGCTGACCTCCGCTCCCCCCCTCTACAGCCTCTTCGTCTACGATCCCCTGGACGGCACCCAACTGCCGGTGGTGCCGCCACAGGAGGGTGTCCTCTATACCGACGTGGTGGCGGCCGCCCCCCGACCCCTGCCGGAGGTGCTGCTGGATCTGCAACCGGGGGAGGGGCTCGATCCCGTCTGGGTGGACGAGGGGGTGGGGGTCCTGCACATCCGCAGCGTCTACGATCTGGATGGGGTCTTCGATCCGATGGGGGCGCCGGTGAGCGATCTCGCCACCATGGCCGATCCGCTCCAGACCCCTCCTGACCAGCGTCCCGCCCGCTTTCTGCGGGTGATCAAGGCGGTCCCGATGCCGGATCGCGACGTGGTGCAGGTGCCGGGTAGCGCCTTCGGCCGCAGCCGCGGCCAACTCATGCGGGAGATCGTCGCCTACGCCCCCATCGAGCCGGACGGCTCGGTGATGGTGAAGGTGCCGGCCAACGTCCCCCTCACCCTCTCCGTCCTCGATGCGCGGGGGCGGCGCATCGGCGGTCGGCACCAGAACTGGTTCCAGGTCCAGGCGGGCGAGAAGCTGGAGTGCAACGGCTGTCACGACCATGCCGCCGCCGAGCCCCTGCCCCACGGACGCCTCGATGCCCGGCCACCCCTCAACGGCGGTGCCGTGGTGGACGGTCAGCCGTTCCCCAATGCCAATCCGGCGCTGGTGGCGATGGCGGGCGAGAGCATGGCCGAGACGCGCATCAGGATCAGCTGCGAGAGTGATCTCTGCCGTGCTCTCGACGGCTCCCCCGATCCGCTCTTCGTCGACCACTGGACCGACCCCGAGACGGCGCTGCCGGCGCCCTCCTTCTCCCTGGCCTACCGCGATCTGCGTACGCCACCACCCACCTCGGCCGCCTGTCTCGACCGCTGGGGCGCCACCTGCCGCATCACCATCCATTACGAGATCCACATCCACCCCCTGTGGGGCGTGGATCGCCGCGTCTTCGACGAGCTGGGCAACCTGCTGGAGGACCGCACCTGCAACACCTGCCACAGTCCGGCGGACGCCGAGGGCAACGCCCAGGTGCCGGCGGCGCAGCTCGATCTGGCCGATGGGCCCTCCGACCAGGAGCCGGACCACTTCAAGTCCTACCGCGAGCTGATGTTTCCCGACAACGAGCTGGAACTGGACGAGAACGGCCTGCTCGTGGAGCGGATGGTGCAGCAGGTGGATGGCGAGGGCAATCCGGTCTTCGTCACCGACGAGGAGGGTAACCTGGTGCTCGATCCCGTCACCGGCGAGCCGATCCCCGTGCTGGTACCGGTGCGGGCGCGCGGTCCCTCCATGTCCACCGCGTCGGCCAGCGCCGGCACCTTCATGGCCACCTTCGATGCAGGGGGCGCCCACGAGGGGTGGCTGGAGCCGGCGGAGCTGAGGCTGATCGCCGAGTGGCTCGATATCGGCGGCCAGTACTACAACGATCCCTTCGCGGTTCCGGTGGACTGAGTGGAGGCTCGTGGTTGCGCGGGCCGGCGTGGTGGCCTTCGTCCCCTTTCCTGTATCATGCGGGCGAGACCCTGCCCATGAGAAACGAGGAACCGCCACGCCGGTGGCGGCCGCGGCCGCCGTTCCCTGCCCCGACACGATGCTGAGGCTCTTCTTCACAATCGCCGCACTGCTGGTCGCGCAGGCCGCCCCGGGAGCGGAGGAGACTCCCACCGTGCGGGTGGCCGACCCCTTCGTCGAGTTTCACAGCGGCCCGGGAGAGGGCTATCCGGTCTTCTTCGTCGTGGAGCGGGGCGGCGAGATCGTCATTCTCAAGCGCAAGACCGACTGGTTCCGGGTGAGGAGCGGGGGTGGCCAGGAGGGGTGGGTCTCCCGGGAACAGCTCGTTCGCACCCTCTCCCTGGAGGACCGCCCTCTCCGTTTCTCCGATCTGCAACTGGAGGACTTTTCCCGGCGACGCTGGGAAGGGGGGGTAATGGGGGGAGACCTGGAGGGGGCCAACGCCCTCACCGCCTACGGCAGTTTCGCCTTCACGCCCGGTCTCTCCGCCGAGGCGGCGGTGACCCAGGGGATCGGCAACTACTCCACGCTGTGGCTGGCCAACCTCTCCCTGCTCTCCCAGCCCTTTCCGGACTGGCGTTTCTCCCCCTACTTCGCCATCGGTGCCGGTGCCGTCTACGTGGTGCCCAGTGCCACCCTGGTGGATGCGCCGGATCGCCTGGATGCCGCCGGCCACGTGGCGGTGGGGCTGCGCACCTATCTCACTCGGCGCTTCATCCTGCGCATCGATGCGCGCGAGTATCTGGTCTTCACCAGCCGTGACGACAACGAGGATCTCATCCAATGGCAGGTCGGTTTCTCCTTCTTCTTCTGAGTGTGCCGCTGCTCGGCGCCCCCCCTCTCCATGCCCAGGAGGGGCTCCCCCCCATCGAGCCCGAGGTGGAGCGGCGGGAGGTGGACGTGGACCGCATCGATACGGAGGACTTCGAACTGGGACTGCTCGCCGGTGTCGTCTCCATCGAGGAGTTCGGCTCGCAGCCGGTCTACGGTCTCCGTTTCGCCTACCATGTCAGCGAGGCTCTCTTCGTCGAGCTGGAAGGGGGGGTCGCCCAGGCCGGGCTCACCAGCTACGAGCGATGGAGCGGTGACGTGCGGTTGTGGAGCGATTCTGAGCGGGAGTACACATATTACGGGCTCTCCCTTGGCTATGATCTCTTTCCGGGTGAGGTCTTTCCCTTCGGGCGACGGGCCCTGACCACCGACCTCTATCTGCAGGCAGGGGCCGGGGCAACCCGCTTCCTGGGGGAGGACCGTTTCACCGTGATGGTGGGAGCCGGCATGCGCATCCTGCTGTCGGACTGGTTCGCCCTTCACCTGGATGCCCGTGACCAGCTCTTCCGGCTCGATCTCTTCGGCGAGTCGAAGACGGCACACAACCTGCAGTTCACGGGCGGTTTCACCGTCTTCTTCTGAAGGAGGATGAGATGATCACGACACTCCTGCGCCCCCGTCTGTGGCTGGCCGCCCTGGTGATGATGGCGGCGCCGCCCCTGAT
>JALTLT010000347.1 GCA_027001815.1 Gammaproteobacteria bacterium
TGCCGCTCGTCTGGAGACCCCGCCTCGCCCTGGTTCTGGGGGTGAGCCTGCTCCTGATGCCGCGTCTCTTCAGCCATCCCCTGTTCGATCACCCTTTGCTCCACTGGATCGGCCTGGGTACCCGGCTCCCGATCACCAACGACTTCGTGCCGGTGCTTCCCTGGCTGGGAGTGGTGGCGATCGGTGTCGCCATCGGTCGGCTGCTCCGGGAAGGGGATTCCCTGGAGTCCCTGCGGCTCTGGCGCACCGAGAGTTCGCCTGGTCGCCTGCTGGCCCTGGCCGGCCGGCACGGCCTGCTCATCTACCTCCTCCATCAGCCGCTGCTCTACGGCACCCTGTGGCTGATCGGTGGTTGAGGGCCGGGAAGGCGGCGGGCTTGTCGTTCCCTGACCCGGCGCGTTCCCATGGCCCCCCATCGATCTCTCGGTGCGAGGCCGTCCCGGCTCCCCCATGCGACGGTGTCGCCGAGACTTGCGGTAGAATGACCGCGGTGTCTCGACGCCTTGTCGCGTGGGGCATGTGGCTGCAGGTCAGGACATACGTTGTTGTCGGGTCGAGACGGGAACGGTCGGAATCCGGTGCGAGGAGGTGATGCGGCATGAGAGAGATGGCAGCAGCGCTGCCCGCCTGGGCATGGCTCGCGGCGCTGAGTGTGGCCGCGTTGTCGATCGCCCTGTTGTCGGTGATCGCCCGGCTGCGAGCCCTGCATCGCCGACTGGAGGAGAGCCGCCGGCGGCAGGAGGCGCTGAGTCGCGAGAACGCGGGGCTCGAGGAGCGTCTTCGCGCCCGTGAGGCGGACGTCGAGAATCTGCGCCGGGACCGGATTACTCCCCTGGAGGAGGAGAGCGATGCCCTCCGCCGGGAACTGGCCGATCTTCGCGACCGCCTGGAGACGACGGCTCGGGAGAATGCCGAACTCTCCGCCCGCCTGGAGGCCGAACGCCGGGGTCATCAGGAGAAGGTGCGGTTGCTCGAGGAGGCGGAGCAGCGCCTGGCACGGGAGTTCGAGAATCTCGCCAACCGGATCTTCGAGGAGAAGGGCCAGAAATTCTCCGAGCAGAACCGCGCCACCCTGCAGACGGTGCTCGACCCGCTGCGTAGCCAGATCCAGGAGTTCCGCCAGAAGGTGGAGGCGGTTCATGATCGGGGGATGAGGGATCACACCTCCCTGCAGCTCGAGATCCACCGCCTGCGGGAACTCAACGAGCGGCTCAGTCAGGATGCCCTCAATCTCACCAACGCCCTCAAGGGGGAGTCGAAGGTGCGTGGCAACTGGGGAGAGTTGCAGCTCCAGCGTATTCTGGAAGAGTCGGGGCTGACCCAGGGGCGGGAGTACGAACTGCAAGGGAGCTACCGGGACGAAGAGGGGAACCGCCTGATGCCGGATGTGGTGATCCACCTGCCGGAGAAGAAGGATGTGGTCATCGACTCGAAGGTCTCCCTGGCCGCCTGGGATCGCTACCACGCAGCCGAGAGTGCCGAGGAGCGGGAGCGGGCCCTGCAGGAGCACGTGCAGTCGTTGCGCCGTCACATCCGGGAACTGTCGGAAAAGAACTACGACCAGCTCCTGCAGCTCAACTCCCTGGACCTGGTGCTGATGTTCGTTCCCATCGAACCCGCCTTGCTGGCAGCGCTGGAGTCGGTGCCGGAACTCTACAACGAGGCGTTTGCCCGCGGCATCCTGCTGGTGAGCCCGACGACGCTGCTCGGTACCCTGCAGATCATCCACAACATCTGGCGCCACGAGTACCAGAACCGCAACGCCCGGGAGATCGCCCGCCAGGCGGGCGAGCTGCACGATGCCTTCGTCCGGTTCGTCGATTCCCTCGACGAGGTCGATCGCCACATCGGCAAGGCGGCGGAAGCGGCGGGACAGGCGAGGAAGCGGCTCGTCTCCGGGCGGGGGAACCTGGTCGGCCGCGTGGTGCGGCTCAAGAAGCTCGGTGCCCGGACCCGCAAGGAGCTGCCCGAAGAGCTGCTGGAGAGGGCCGGAGTGGAAGAGGCCCTGCCCGCGCCAGAAGAGGGTGAGGAGAGTCTCGCCGACGAGGAGCCCCGGCCGGAAGAGCCGCCCCGCTGACGATCTGCGGACCGTGGTCCGGAACCCGGGCCGCTCTGGCGTACGGAACTGGCGCGCGATCCCTCCCTGCGTCCGTGACGATCGACCGCGATCTCCCGCCGCCCCTCTGTTTTCCCCTTTGGCAGGTTGTTGAAAAACACCGTTTTTCGGCAGCCGGTGCCGCGATGCATGGATGCACCGCCGTTTTCAATGACGGCAAGTCATTGAAAACAGAGGAAGCCGGAAATCGCATTTTCGGTTTCCGGCGTCGAAAAAGGCCAGGATGGCCTTTTTCGACATCCTGTTAGATGCTGACGATCTGGGCGGCCCCCGGCCGAGTGTCCCGCTGCCTGCATGGCAGGGGCAGATCGAGATTTCCTGTTCCCCCTGAGGGTTGCGCTATGCTTTGGAGCAGGCCGGTGAGATGTACACGATCGATGAGAGGGCGAGAAAGGTGACCAATCTTTCTTCCAGGATGATCGTCTGCCTCTTCACTCTGTTCGCTCTGCTTTCAGGCGATCGGATTCGGGGTGCGGAGCCGGTACGTATCGGTCTCTCCGCTTCTCTCAGCGGGAAGTATCTGCGCCCGGCCCAGGAGCAGCTCAACGGCATCCGCATGTGGGTCGAGGATGTCAACGCCCAGGGGGGGCTGCTCGGGCGTCCGGTGGAACTGATCTACTACGACGACGAATCCGATCCACAGAAGGGTGCACTGCTCTACCGCCGGCTGATCGTCGACGATCGTGTGGATCTGCTTCTCGGCCCCTACTCTTCGGGGGTGACACTCGCCGCCAGCAGCGTCGCGGAAGATCACGACTTCCCCATGGTCTCGGCAGGGGCCTCCTCCAGCCACATCTGGGAACGAGGTTACCGCAACATCTTCGGTCTCTACACCCTCGGCCGGACCTACATGGACCAGGTGCTCGATTTCGCCAAGCGGATGGGGCTGACGCGAGTGGCCCTGATCTACGCCGACGCGGCGTTTCCGAGAG
>JALTLT010000348.1 GCA_027001815.1 Gammaproteobacteria bacterium
GGCCGGATCTCCCTCCCAACCCCACAGGTACCTGTAGGCCCGATAAGCGCAGCGCATCGGGCAATTCCTGCGAAGCAGGAACAAAGCGCATCGGGCAATTCCCGCGCAGCGGGAACAAAGCTCTCGGCGCTCCCGGCGGGGGTGCCGCATCCGGCGGGAGCTTCGACGCGGGGGTTACCGCCCCGCCTTGCGCCGGAAACGGATCTCCAGCAGGGGTCTCTCGCTCCCGTCGCTCTCCCGGAGCACGGTCTTGTGCAGGTAGTGGTCGCTGTCCTGCAGGATCACCTGGGTGATCCGATAACGAGGCCTCCCCTCGCTATCCGCCCCTGCCGGGGAGCGGAAGACCCATTGCCGCTCCTCCTCCTCCCAGTTGCCCCGCTGAAGCTGCATGGCCGGTGATGCGTTGTCGATCCAGAAGAGCTCGTAGCTCTCCTGCAAGGGATTCCATCCCCAATAGCCGCGTCCCTCGAAGTCGCCGAAAGGGCTGTCTGAGGGATCGGCCCGGTAGATCTGGCGGAGGAAGAGTCCGCCCAGCTCCAGGGTGTTGGTGATGACACCCGTTCCCACCATCGGCTCCTCGCCGCGGTGCCAGATACGGACCTGCGCCGCAAAGGTGCCGGTGAGTGCCGTCAGTCGACGATGAGCGGGGGTGGCCTCGCGGGGGCCGTTGGGGTCGGGACTGCTCATGGCGCCTGACACCTCCAGGGGTCGTTGTTGTGATGGTGTTTTCTTTTCCGGCGCCACGTGCGTGCCGCCTGCGGCGCCATTTGCCGGATGCGCCGCAAGGCGGCTTATCCGGCCTACGGGAAACGGGGATGTAACGGCCGGATCTCCCTCCCAACCCCGCAGGTACCTGTAGGCCCGATAAGCGCAGCGCATCGGGCAATTCCTGCGAAGCAGGAACAAAGCGCATCGGGCAATTCCCGCGCAGCGGGAACAAAGCGCATCGGGCAATTCCCGCGAAGCCGGAACGAAGCTACGGGGTGAAGGAGGCGACGGCCGGGCCCTCTTCCCCGGCTTGGTGGAGCTGGCGAGTGACGAGGTCGATGAGGATCTGGCCCGCCTCGCGGACGACGATGCGGTCGATCTCCTCGTCGAGCCGCCTGTTCCGCTCCTCCTCCGTCATCTCCTCCGGCAGGCCGAGGGTGGCCAGGAAGCCCTCCTCCAGGGTGTCGATCCGTTCCTGTCGACGGTCACGCTGGGCCTGGCGCAGGTCGGCCTTGAGGGGCAGCAGCTCCTCCATCTCCATCTCCTTCATCAGCTCCAGCTCCGCCAGCAGGAACCGGAAGCCGGCGTCCTTTGCCACCCTCTGGCGGTGACGTTCCCGAAGCTGTTCGAGATCGGGATTCCCGCTGCCGACCCGACGGAAGTAGGCGGGCCGGATGTGGGCCCAGGGCAGGGCGTTGTCGTAGGCGCGCTCGCCAAAGTCCTCGTCCTGTTCCGCGCCGGGGAAGAGGATGTCCGGCACCACCCCCTGGAACTGGGTGGAGTCGCCGTTGACGCGGAAGAACTGGGCGGTGGTGAGCTTGAGCTGGCCGAGAGGCTTGCGTGCAGCGGGTGCCCAGCGCTTGAGATCCACCAGGGTCTGGACGGTGCCCTTGCCAAAGGTGGGCTCGCCGAGAACGAGACCGCGGCCGTAGTCCTGGATGGCACCGGCGAAGATCTCGGAGGCGGAGGCGGAGAAGCGGTCCACCAGCACCGCCAGCGGACCCTCCCAGGAGACCCCCTCATGGGGATCGCTCTTGACCGTCACCCGTCCGCGGCTGTCGCGGATCTGCACGACCGGTCCCGAGGGGATGAAGAGCCCGGTGAGGAGGGTCGCCTCCTCCAGGGATCCGCCGCCGTTGCCGCGCAGGTCGATGACGATGGCGTCCACCTTCTGCTCGCGCAGCTCCACCAGCAGACGGCGCACGTCCCGGGTGGTGCTGCGGTAGTCCTGTTCGCCGTTGATCCGGCCCTCGATGTCGAGATAGAAGGAGGGGATCTCGATCACCCCTACCCGGATGCCGCGCTCCTTTTCCAGTTCCTCGAGCAGGTAGGCGTGGGCCGCCTGCTGCTCGAGCTGGATCTTGTCCCGCACCAGGGTGATCCTCTTGCCGGCATCGTCCGGCGGCGCCCCCTTGGGGAGCACGTGCAGGCGCACCACCGATCCCTTGGCGCCACGGATCAGGTCGACCACGTCGGAGAGCCGCCAGCCGATCACGTCGATGAAGGGCCCGTCGGTACCCTGGGCCACGGCGAGGATGCGATCCTCCGGCTGGAGCTGGCCCGAGAGGGCCGCCGGACCGCCTGGGATCACCCGCACCACCACGGTGTATTCGTTGCTGGTGCGCAGGGCGGCGCCGATCCCCTCCAGGGAGAGGCTCATGTTGATGTTGAAGTTCTCGCTGCTGCGCGGTGAGAAGTAGGCGGTGTGTGGCTCCACCGCCGCCGTGTAGGCGTTGATGTAGAGCTGGTAGATGTCCTCGCTGCGATACTGGCCGGCGTGGCCGAGCAGGGTGTCGTAGCGCTTGCGCAGGGTCTCCGGAATCTCCTTCTCCTCCTTGCCGCTGAGCCGCAGGGAGAGCCAGTCGTTCTTGACCCGCTTGCGCCAGATCTCGTCCGCCTCCTGGCGATTTGCGGGCCAGGCCGCCTCGCTGCGGTCGTAGCGGTAGTACTCCTCACGCTGGAAGTCGAGCCTGCCCTCCTCCAGGAGGCTCTCCGTATAGGCGATCCGTTCTCCGAGCCGGGTGAGGAAGCGCTGGAAGATCTCGAAGGGGGCCTCGAGCCGATCCTTGCGCAGATCGTCGTCGAGGCGGTCCCGCCACCGCTGGAACGCCTCGATGTCGCTCTGCAGGAAGATGTTGTGGTTGGGGTCCAGCGCCTCCAGGTAGCGATCGAGGATCTCGCGGGAGAGGGCGTCGTCCAGATCCACCCGCTTGTAGTGGTGGAGGCGCATCAGTTGCAGGATGATGCGGGTCGCCTGGCGCTGCTCGGCGGTAGGGGCGAGGGGTTCCGGAGGCCCTTCGACGATGCGCGCCTGGGCGCCGAGGGTGACTG
>JALTLT010000349.1 GCA_027001815.1 Gammaproteobacteria bacterium
TTTTCCGGCTCACCCTTGCCGCCAACGCCCCCGGGAGGGCCTTCCCGCCTCTCGGGGCGGAGTGACCTTCAGCTTGAAGTCCGACAGGCTGCCAGTCCCATTGAAAACGTGAGGAAGCCGGAAATCGCATTTTCGGCTTCCGGCGTTGGAAAAGGCCAGGACGGTCTTTTTCAACATCCTGCTAGTGAAGGGTGGGTTGCATCCTCCGGCCCAGCATCTCCTCCCGGATCAGCAGCACCGCCACCCGGAGGTACTCCACCAGTTCGGCGTAGGAGACCTCCTCCTCGTTACCCGGCTCCTCCTCGAAACCGGTCACCAGACGGGTGAACTCGACGATGTCCTTCAGGGCCTCGGCCGCCTCCTCCGGCAGTTCGTCCAGCCCCTTTGGGCCCACCGCACTGAACCCCATGAGGAACCCCTGGCACCAGAGGCTGAGGCACTCCACCCGTTCCGGCAGGGGACGTTCGTCGTCGGGGAGCAGCGGCTGGAACGAGAGCTCTTCATCGTTGAGTTCACGCACCGTCCGTGCATAGAGACTCTCCAGGACCCGCTGGCACTCCTGCCGCAGTACGTCACCGCCCTCGGTCTCCTCGAGCAACATGCCGAACCAGCGCCTCTTCACCTCCCGCTCCACGCAGAGCAGACCGCACAGCATGCCGTGCGCCTCACTGGCCCCGGCATGGGCATCACAGCGTGCCAGTTGCTCCTGTACCTGGTCGTAGTCCACCGATTCGGGGCGGTTATCCATGGGCTTCCCGGGGCGAAGAGGATGGCGTGATGGTACCACCTTTGGGCGGCACGCTCACGCCGCAGAACCCCATCCCCTCCACCCGCCGGGGCGTTCCACCCGTCCGGGAAAGGGGAATCTGTCCGATTGACCCGCTGCGGCGTGCGCCCTATATTGATCCGCATGGGAGGGGAGAAACCCACAACGGCTGTCGAACTCGAATTCCGGCGCCTCGAACAGCGTATCGAGGAACTCCTGGAGTTGTGCGAACGGCTGCGGGACGAAAACCGTCTGCTGCGTATCGAACAGGAGGCGCTGCGTGCCGAGAAGGCGACACTCGCACGCAAGAACCGCGAGGTCCACCAGCGGGTGGAGGCGATGATCGAGCGCCTCCGCGGAATGGAGCGCAGCGTATGAGCGAATCCCCCAAACCGATGCGGGTGCGCATCCTCGACAAGGAGTACCTGGTGGCCTGCGAGGAGAAGGAGCAGGACGACCTGGTCGCCTCCGCCCGCTTCCTCGACGAGAAGATGCGCGAGATCCGCGCTGCGGGACGCATCGTGGGCACCGAACGGATCGCCGTGATGGCCGCCCTCAACATCGTCCACGAGCTGCTGCGCGAACGGGGGCGGGGCGAAAACCTCGAGGAGGGGCTGAGCGCCCGCCTGGTCTCCCTCCAGGAGCGGATCGACCAGGCACTCAACCGGGCCAAGCAGCTCGAACTCTAACAGGATGTTGAAAAAGGCCGTCCTGGCCTTTTTCAACGCCGGAAGCCGAAAATGCGATTTCCGGCTTCCTCACAGGCTGCTAAGCCATCGCGAAGGTCTCCCTTTCCGACCCCAAAAGGGGTATGATGTCTTCAAGAGATCCCGCCCGCCTGCCGATCCCTGTCTACAGGGCGACCGGGCGTGAAGGATCACCAGTTTTGGCATCCTCTGCGGTGCCCGTTAGCGACCGGGGATTATTCTTGAGCCTAGATTTCCACCCCGGGAGCGGCTCGATGTCGATCCGTGTGCATGTCCGCCGGGAGCGGAAAGCCTGACGATCCCATCGCCGCACCCACCTGAACCTCCGGTTCAAGGGCGAAGGTCGCGACGGCTCAGGTGGAGGATGCCTTTCAATTTCCCGGTCGCGGCGGCTATTCCGCCCGGCGCCATGACCCTGCGCCCCCGATGAATCCCTCTCTTCTCCGCTCCCGTCTGATTGCGACCCGACGAAATCTCCCGCCGGATGAGCGCCTGGAACGCAGCCGGGCCATCTGCCGTCATATCATCCACCACCCGCGTTTCGACCGGGCCCGGAATCTCGCCTGCTATCTCGCCGTGGGTGGAGAGGCGGACCTGCATGCGGTCATGGAGGAGGCGTGGGCAATGGGTAAACGGCTCTATCTGCCGGTGCTCTCGCCCCTTCGTCACAATCGACTGTGGTTCGCTCCCTGGGACGGCATCGCTCCCCTGCGACGCAACCGTTTCGGTATTCCCGAACCGCTCCACACCTGGAGAGAGACCATCCCACCCCAGATGCTGGATCTGGTCATCGCGCCCCTGGTGGCCTTCGACGCAGAGTGTCACCGAATGGGGATGGGCGGAGGATTCTACGATCGCACCTTCGCCTTCCTTCTCCATCGCAGGCACTGGAGGAAACCGTGGATGCTCGGCGCCGCCTACGAATTCCAGCAGGTCGAGAGAATCTCCACACGCCGGTGGGATGTACCCATCGACGCGGTAGCGACCGAGCGGGGCATCCATTCCTGCAAGCGATGAACCGTGTTCACGCTTCGAATCCATTCACCTGCCGAGGAAGCTGACGATGAACTACTGGCTCATGAAATCGGAACCCGAGGAGTTCGGCATCGACGATCTGAAGGCGGCACCCAAAGGCACCGATCACTGGGACGGCGTACGCAACTATCAGGCGCGCAACATGATGCGTGACCAGATGAAGAAGGGGGATCTTGCGCTCTTCTACCACTCGAACTGTGCCGAACCCGGCATCGTCGGCATCATGAAGATCAGCCGCGAGGGATATCCCGATTTCACCGCCTGGGATCCGGCGGACCCCCATTACGATCCAAAATCGGATCCCGCAGACCCCCGCTGGTTCATGGTCGACGTCACCTATGTCCGCCACCTCGAACGCATCATCACCTTGCGGGAGCTCAAGGAGAAGCGGGAACTCGAGGGGTTTCCCCTGTTACGGCGAGGTAATCGCCTCTCCATCATGCCGGTGACCGAAAAGCAGTGGAACTTCATTCTCTCTCTGGAGACGGCCTGAACACCACCACAGGGCCCGGCGGAACTTCCGGGCAGGG
>JALTLT010000350.1 GCA_027001815.1 Gammaproteobacteria bacterium
CGTATCTCCTACATCTCCACCGGTGGTGGTGCCTTCCTGGAATTCCTCGAGGGCAAGAAGCTTCCGGCGGTGGCGATCCTCGAAGAGCGCGCCAAGGGGTGATGCGCTGCGGACCGCCCCGCGGGCGCGGGGCGGCGCCGGACAATGAAGATTCATTCCGCCCCCCAGGGGGCCCCAAGCCGGACTAGAGTGTTTGCATGTTGAGACGGACCAAAATCGTGGCCACACTGGGGCCCGCCACTGACGATCCCAAGGTGATGGACAAGGTGATCGAGGCGGGCGTGGATGTCGTTCGGATCAACTTCTCCCACGGCGAAAGGGACGAGCACGCGCGGCGGGTGGACGACGTCCGCAACCGGGCACGCGCCTACGGACGTCAGGTAGGGGTGCTGGCCGATCTCACCGGGCCGAAGATCCGCCTGGCCCGCTTCAAGGCCGGCAGCGTCTTCCTCAACGAGGGGGACCACTTCATCATCGACACCCGTCTGGGCGGGGAGGATGGCGAGGCCGCCGACGGCACCCAGGAGCGGGTGGGGACCACCTACAAGAACCTGCCCAACGACGTGGGTCGCGGCGACACCCTGTTGCTCGACGACGGTCGCATCCAGCTCTGGGTCGAGGAGGTGCGGGATCACGAGATCCACACCATCGTCAAGATCGGCGGCGAACTGATGAACAAGAAGGGCATCAACCGCAAGGGGGGTGGTCTCTCCGCCGGTGCCCTCACCGACAAGGACCGGGCCGACATCAAGCTGGCCGCCGAGCTGGAGGCGGACTACCTGGCCGTCTCCTTCCCCCGCAACGCCGCCGATATCCACGAGGCGCGGGAGCTGTTCCGCGAGGCGGGCGGCCATGGGGGAGTGCTGGCCAAGATCGAACGGGCGGAGGCACTGGATGCCCTGGAGGAGATCATCGCCGCCTCCGACGCGGTGATGATCGCCCGTGGCGATCTGGGCGTGGAGGTGGGTGACGCCGAGCTGCCGGCGCTGCAGAAGAAGATCATCCACATGGCGCGCAGCATGAACCGGGTGGTGGTCACCGCCACCCAGATGATGGAGTCGATGATCGAGAGCCCCATACCGACCCGCGCCGAGGTGTTCGACGTGGCCAATGCGGTGCTCGACGGCACCGACGCAGTGATGCTCTCCGCCGAGACCGCCGCCGGCAAGTATCCGGCCCAGGCGGTGGCGGCCATGGACCGGGTCTGCAAGAGTGCCGAGAAGCAGCCTCTCGCGCGCATCTCCCATCACCGCCTCAACACCCAGTTCCAGCGTATCGACGAGGCGATCGCCATGGCCACCATGTACGCGGCCAACCACCTGGGGGTGAAGGCGATCGCGGCACTCACCGAGTCCGGCTCCACAACCCTGTGGATGTCCCGCATCAGCTCCAGCATCCCCATCTACGCCCTTACCGGCCATGTGACCACCCGGCGCAAGGTGACCCTCTATCGGGGCGTCTATCCGGTGAGCTTCGACTCCACCAGCACCAGCCACGCCGAGGTGAACCAGGAGGCGGTGGACGAACTGGTACGGCGCGGCGCGGTGCGCGACGGCGACCTGGTGATCATCACCAAGGGGGACCTGATGGGGGTGATGGGTGGCACCAACGCCATGAAGATCCTGCGGGTCGGCGACATGCCGGCACCGACCACCTGAGGAGAGGTGGCGACGGGGGTTTCCCCCGCCCGGTTCGCCAGCTGTCGACCGGCGCCGCTCCCGGCAAGCGAAACAGAGTACCTACTGGAACCACGAGGAGAACGACGATATGGCTCTCATTTCCCTGCGTCAGCTGCTGGATCACGCCGCCGAATTCGGTTACGGCGTGCCGGCCTTCAACGTCAACAACATGGAGCAGATGCGCGCCATCATGGAAGCGGCCGACGAGACCGACTCGCCCGTGATCGTGCAGGCTTCCGCAGGTGCCCGCAAGTACGCCGGCGCCCCTTTCCTGCGCCACCTGATTCTGGCCGCCATCGAGGAGTGGCCCCACATCCCCGTGGTGATGCACCAGGACCACGGCACCTCCCCCGCAGTCTGCCAGCGCTCCATCCAGCTTGGCTTCAGCTCGGTGATGATGGATGGCTCCCTGGGTGAGGACGGCAAGACCCCCACCACCTACGAGTACAACGTCGAGGTGACCCGCAAGGTGGTGGAGATGGCCCATGCCTGCGGCGTTTCCGTGGAGGGCGAGCTGGGCTGCCTGGGCTCCCTCGAGACCGGCATGGCTGGCGAAGAGGACGGCATCGGCGCCGAGGGCAAACTGGACCACAGCCAGCTCCTCACCGACCCGGAAGAGGCCGCTGACTTCGTGCGCAAGACCGGTGTGGACGCCCTGGCCATCGCCATTGGCACCTCCCACGGCGCCTACAAGTTCACCCGTCCGCCCACAGGCGACATCCTGGCTATCGAGCGGGTCAAGGAGATCCACTCCCGCATCCCCGACACCCATCTGGTGATGCACGGTTCCTCTTCGGTGCCGCAGGACTGGCTGAAGATCATCAATGAGTACGGTGGTGACATGGGCGAGACCTACGGTGTGCCCGTGGAGGAGATCGTCGAGGGCATCAAGCACGGTGTGCGCAAGGTGAACATCGACACCGACCTGCGCATGGCCTCCACCGGTGCCATCCGCAAGCACCTGCACGACAATCCGAAGAACTTCGATCCGCGCAAGTACTTCCAGGCCGCCACTGACGCCATGAAGCAGATCTGCAAGGATCGTTACGAGGCCTTCGGTGCCGCCGGCAACGCCGCCAAGATCAAGCCCGTCAACCTCGAGCAGATGTACATGCGCTACGAGAAGGGTGAGCTGGATCCCAAGGTGAGCTGATCCGACCGGCATTCGAGCTGTCCCGAAGGGGGGCGGGGAGCAATCCCCGTCCCCCTTTTTTGCCGGGTGCGCCCAGCATGGGCGCACCCCTGCGGGTGGAAGTCCCGCCACGAGCTGGTCACGGCGAGTGAAGCGAAGCGCAACTGCGGAAGGGTGACCGACCGTGGGGAGGAAGCGTGGAGCGTAAACC
>JALTLT010000351.1 GCA_027001815.1 Gammaproteobacteria bacterium
GCAAGCGGATCACGCCCAAGGACATTGCCATCTTCTCCCGTCAGCTCGCCACCATGATGACCGCCGGCGTTCCGCTGGTACAGTCCTTCGACATCATCTCGCGCGGTACCGACAATCCGCGCATGGCCGAACTGCTGGTCTCCATCAAGACCGACATCGAGAGCGGAAGCCCCCTGGCCGAGGCGCTGGCCAAGCATCCGCTCCATTTCGACGAACTCTTCTGCAACCTGGTCCACGCCGGCGAACACGCCGGCGTCCTGGAGACCCTGCTGCACAAGATCGCCGAGTACAAGGAGCGCACCGAGGCGATCAAGGGCAAGATCAAGAAGGCGATGTTCTACCCGGTGGCGGTGCTGATCGTCGCCTTCATCGTCACCTCCATCCTGCTCATCAAGGTGGTCCCCCAGTTCGAGAGCCTGTTCGCCGGTTTCGGCGCCGACCTGCCCACCTTCACCCGCATGGTGATCGACCTCTCCGAGTTCATGCAGGCCTACTGGTGGCTCCTCTTCATCGGTCTCGCCGGCGGCGTCTACGCCCTGATCCAGGCGAAGAAACGGTCGGCGGCCTTCCAGCTCGCACTCGACCGACTGACCCTCAAGCTGCCGGTGGTGGGAGACATCGTCAACAAGGCGGCCATCGCCCGCTACGCGCGCACCCTCTCTACCATGTTCGCCGCCGGCGTGCCCCTGGTGGAGGCGCTCGACTCGGTGGCGGGAGCCACCGGAAACGGTGTCTATGCCAGCGCCATCCGCCGCATGCGCGAGGACATCGCCACCGGCCGCCAGCTTCAGCTCGCCATGCGCGACGCCTCCCTCTTCCCCACCATGGTGGTGCAGATGGTGGCCATCGGCGAGGAGTCGGGCTCCCTGGACGACATGCTGGGCAAGGTGGCCGACTTCTACGAGGAGGAGGTGAACAACGCGGTGGACGCCATGAGCAGCCTCCTCGAACCGATCATCATGGCCTTCCTCGGCATCGTCATCGGCGGACTGGTGGTGGCCATGTACCTGCCCATCTTCAAGATGGGTCAGGCCATCTGATGGTGCCCGGAGAGGTCGCGGACCGGCAGTGGTGAATCTTCTCGAGGCGCTCCAGGCGCAACCGTTCCTCTGGATCGGCACCGCCACGATTCTCGGCCTGCTGGTGGGCAGCTTCCTCAACGTGGTCGCCTGGCGGCTGCCCCTGATGATGGAGCGCCACTGGCGGGCCCAGTGCCGGCAGATGCTGGATGCCGAGGCTCCGCCCGCCGAACCGGGGGAGCGCTTCGACCTGCTCTTCCCCCGTTCCCGCTGCCCCCACTGTGGTCACGCCATCTCGGCGGCCGAGAACATCCCCGTGCTGAGCTGGCTGCTGCTGCGCGGCCGCTGCCGCGGATGCGGCGAGCGCATCTCCCTGCGCTACCCCATCGTGGAACTGGCCAGCGGCCTGCTCGCCGCCCTCGTCGCCTGGCGGTTCGGCGTCACGGCGGAGGGAGCGGCCGCCATGGGGCTGGTCTGGACCCTGCTGGTGCTCACCCTCATCGATATCGACCACCAGCTCCTGCCGGACAGCATCACCCTCCCCCTCCTCTGGACCGGCCTGCTGCTGCGCCTCCTCGGCATCGGCGAAGTCTCCCTCGTCGACGCAGTGATCGGCGCCATGGCGGGCTACCTCTCTCTCTGGAGTCTCTTCCACCTCTTCCGGCTGCTCACCGGCAAGGAGGGAATGGGGTATGGCGACTTCAAGCTGCTCGCCGCACTGGGCGCCTGGATGGGGTGGCAGTCGCTGTTGCCCATCGTCCTGCTCTCCTCCCTGGTGGGGGCGGTGACGGGTATTGCCCTGATCGTGGTGGCCGGCCGCGACCGCTCCATCCCCATTCCCTACGGTCCCTACCTGGCCGGCGCCGGTCTCATCTACCTCCTGTGGGGCGAGACCATCATCGGCACCTACCAGCGGTGGGCCGGCCTCGGCCCCTGAGCCCGTCCCATGCGCGTGGTCGGCCTCACCGGCGGCATCGCCAGCGGCAAGAGCCTGGCGGCGGAGCTGTTCGGCGAGCTGGGCGTACCGGTGCTCGATACCGACCGGGTGGCCCGCCAGGTGGTCCGCCCCGGCTCACCGGGGCTGGAGGCGGTTGTGAGGCGCTTCGGCCGCCAGGTGCTCACCGACGATGGCCGACTCGACCGGGGTCGCCTGCGGCAGATCATCCTCGACGACCAACGGGCCCGCCGCGATCTGGAGGCGATCCTCCATCCGCTCATCCGCGCCGAGACCGAGGCCTGGATCGCACGGCAGAGTTCCCCCTACTGCATCATCGTGGTGCCCCTGCTCTTCGAGGCGGGCTGGGAGGAGCTGTTCGACACCATTCTCGTGGTCGACACCCCCGTCGCCCTCCAGCGCCGGCGGCTCGCCGAGCGGGACGGCATGACGGAGGAGCAGATCGACGCCCTCCTCGGCGCCCAGATGGAGCGCCGGGCGCGGCTGGAGCGGGCCGACGGCCTCCTCTACAACGGCGCCTCACCCGCCGCGCTCCGCGAACAGGTGGAGGCGTGGCACCGCAGGCTGCTGGCCGCGGCATGAATCCCTGCTCCCCCGCTCCGGCACCGAACCGGGGGCCATGGGGATGGTGGGGGCGAGGGCGGGACAGACCCGCCCGCAGACGCCTTGCGCCTCGGCCACGCCTGTTGGAGAATAGGCGGTTCCCACCCGCCACCCCGAAACGACCCGACGCTCAGTGCAAAAGCAGCTCCTCTTCGAGTTCCCTCTCAACGAACGGATCCGCGCCTTCCTGCGTCTGGAGCTGCTCTTCCGCCAGGCGCGCCATTTCGCCGCGGAGCCCGCGCCCTGGTGCAGCAGGGCAGCCCTCGACACCCTGCACCAGATCCTGGAACTGCTCGGCCGGGCCGATCTCAAGACCGAACTGATCAAGGAGATGGAGCGGCACACGGCGACCCTCGAGGGGCTGCGCGACAAGAAGGGGGTGGACGGTGCACGTCTCGAGGCGATCCTCTCCGAACTGGACCGGCTCCAGGATCACCTGCACGCCAACGCCCAGGGATTCTGTACCGAGCTGCGCAACAACGAGTTCCTCAATGCGGTACGCAATCGCAGCGCCATCCCCGGCGGGACCAGCAGCTTCGATCTCCCGGGCTACCACCACTGGTTGCAACAGCCACCGGCCCGGCGCAACGAGGACCTCGCCTACTGGCTCCATGAGGTCGAGCCCCTGAACGAGAGCCTCGTTCTCGTCCTCCGGCTGCTCCGCGAGAGCGCCCTGCCCCGGCAGGTGGTGGCGGAAGGGGGACTCTACCACCACACCATGGACGAGGCACCCTGGCGCCTGCTGCGCATCTACCTGCCGCCGGACTCTCCACTCTTCCCCGAAGTGAGCGGTGGCAAGCATCGCTTCACCATCCGCTTCCTCACCGCGACCACCGCCGGCGACAAGCCCAAGGCGGTCAAGTCCGACGTGACCTTCGCCCTGGCGGGCTGCGGATTCTATTGACAGGATGTTGAAAAAGGCCGTCCCGGCCTTTTTCAACGCCGGAAGCCTAAAAACGACATTTTTCAACAGCCTGTCAGCCCGGCAACGCCCCGTCACACCTGGCCATCGACGCGCAGCGCCAAACGGGTGCAGGGAAGTGCCGGGTACAATCCGGCGCCCCCGGGAGAGAAATCCCTACTCTCCGCAGACCGATTCACCCGTCAGAGGGCGGGACGGTCGGCCCGAAAGGGGAAGCGCCCGCGCCAGACGGAGTCCCCCTGCTCCAGATCGAGGGTGAGAATCCATTCGGAGCGCCCCGAGACGCAAAAGGGAAGCACACCCTCCCCCTGCCAACCCACCTCCCCCTTCTCCAGCAGGAAACGGTTTTCGCCCATGTTCATCTGCGGCATGGTGAACTCCGCCACCACCCTGTCCCACGGGCCTCCCTCATCCACCTCCACCCGGATGGGAAAGCGGCTCATGGGGGTGACCCCGGGGCCGATGGCCACCCGCACGGCGATACCTTCGCCCCGCGCCACGCAGGGGGAGGCGGAGACATCACAATCGGGGACGGAGACGAGGGCACGCACCTCCACCACCCGGTCGGCCTTCAGCCACTGCTCCACCCGACCCTCACGCAGGGCCAGGAACCAGGCCACCAGCGCCACCACCAGGAGCCACCCGCCGAGCCTGCCCCAATCGATCCTCATGAGCCCCCCTCCCAGAGGGCACGGATGGCCGCGATCCCCTGGGCGCCCGCCGCCCAGGACTCCGGCAGATGGGCCGGCCCGACGCCGCCGAGGGCGTAGACCGGCATCTGCGCCTCCTCGCAGAGCCGCGCCAGTCCCTCCCAGCCCAGGGTGGGGGCGCCGGGATGGGAGGGCGTGGCGAGTACCGGTGAACAGAGGACGTAGTCGACTCCCGCCGCCGCCGCCAGTTCGAGTTCCTCGGCATCGTGGCAGGAGGCTCCCACCCGGTAGGAATCATCGAGGGGGCGCCCCACCTGGCCACGCAGGCGATGGCGATTGAGATGGAGCCCGTGGGCCCCCGCCGCCTCGGCCCACTCCGGCTCCCCGTTGAGCAGCAGCGAGGCGCCGTACCGTTCCGCAATCGCCGTCGCCTCCGCCGCCAGGGCGATGAGCCTCTCAGCTTCCAGGCTCGGGGCACGCAGAATCACCATGGCGACCCCGCTCCCCAGAACCGCTTCCAGGCGGCGGAGAAAGGAACCGTGGGGCGGCGGACCGGGATCGGGGGTGACCAGGCAGCACTCCGGCAGACGCAGGGCGGAGACGATGGGACGATCCGCGGCCGGCATGGGATGTTCGTCGAGGGCTTCCGGCGCCACCCACGCCAGCGGCTGCCCTTCCAGGCCGCGCGGCTCCCCTTCCCAGGCGGTGACCCGCCAGGTGTCGAGGATCACCGTGCGATCGGCATAGGTGTGACGAACCCGGATCAGGGGGCGGTACCGGAGTGGCCGAATACCGAGTTCCTCTGCCAGTTCGCGGGCGAGCGCCTCCTCGGCCCCCTCCCCCGGCTCCAGCTTGCCACCGGGAAACTCCCACAATCCCCCCTGATGGGCGCCGGCATGACGGCGGGCCAGCAGCACGCGCCCTCCCCCCTCCACCAGAGCCGCGGCCACCACGGGAACCACGGGGAGTTCAGGTGCGGTATTCGGCGTTGATGCGGACATACTCGTGGGAGAGGTCGGTGGTCCAGACCGTCTCCGCGGCGGTACCGCGACCGAGCCGGATGGTGACCACGATCTCCTCCTGCTCCATCACCATCTGCCCCTCCTCCTCCGTATAGGCCGGATCCCGTCCGCCATCGCGGACGATGCAGAGATCGTCGAGCCAGATCTCCACCCGCGAGATGTCGAGCTCCTGAAGGCCGGCGCGGCCCACTGCGGCGAGGATCCGCCCCCAGTTGGGATCGCTGGCGAAGAAGGCGGTCTTGACCAGCGGGGAGTGGGCCACCGTCCATGCCACCTGGAGGCACTCCCGGGGATCGGATCCCCCCTCGACACGGATGGTGATGAACTTGGTCGCCCCCTCCCCGTCCCGGGCCATCGCCTGGGCGAGCTGCACGCAGACCGCCTCGACCGCCGTGGCGAAGTGGCTCCACTCGGGGTGAGAGGGGTCGAGGGTGACACCACTGCGGCCGGTGGCGGCCAGCACACAGGCGTCGTTGGTGGAGGTGTCGCCATCCACCGTCACCCGGTTGAAGCTGCGCTCGGTCACCTCCAGCAGCAGCATCTGCAGATGCTCACGGGCGACCCTCGCATCGGTGGCGAGGAAGGCGAGCATGGTGGCCATGTCCGGGTGGATCATCCCCGAACCCTTGGCGATACCGGTGACGTTGATGTCCCGTCCCTCCACGGTGACGCAGCGGGAGGCTCCCTTGGGTACCGTGTCGGTGGTCATGATGGCCCGCGCCGCCCGCTCCCACCCCTCCTCGTGGAGCCCCTCGACCAGCCGCGGGAGTGCCGCCTCGAAAGGGGCCACCGGCAGGGGCTCACCGATCACGCCAGTGGAGAAGGGAAGGATCTCCTCGGGAGAGAACTCCAGGACGCGGGCGGCCGCCACGCAGGTGGCACGAGCCGCCGCCAGCCCCTCCTCGCCGGTGCCGGCGTTCGCATTGCCGGCGTTGATCAGCAGTGCCCGCGGGTGGGTGACGGCCAGGTGCTCCCTGGCCACCAGCACGGGGGCGGCACAGAAGGCGTTTCGGGTGAAGACCGCCGCCGCCTCCGTGTCCCGGGCGAAGCGGATCAGTACCAGGTCGTCACGGCCCCGGTAGCGAATGCCCGCGGCCGCGGCATCGAGCCGCACGCCGGCCACCGGCAGCAGGTGGAGCCTGTCGTCGAGTCCTACCGGCATGGTTCAGGAGAGCCTGCCGCAGCAGTGCTTGTACTTCTTGCCGCTGCCGCAGGGACAGGGCTCGTTGCGTCCCACCTTGCGCCCCTCGCGGACGAAGGGAGCGGGTCGCTCCCCCGCCTCCTCGCCGATGGCGCCCACCTCCTCGGGAGGGATCTCGCCCGCGGCGGCGAGCGCCTCCGCGGGCGGCGCCTCGGCGTGCTGCAGGTTGAGCCGGCTCGGCATCTGCTGACGCCGCTGCGCCTCCACCCGTTCCACGTCCTCCTCGGCGCGCACCTGTACCTTGGAGAGGATCGAGATCACCTCGTGCTTGATCCGCTCCAACAGGGTGGAGAACATCTCGAACGCCTCACGCTTGTACTCCTGCTTGGGGTTCTTCTGGGCATAGCCGCGCAGATGGATGCCCTGGCGCAGGTAGTCCATGGCCGCCAGGTGCTCCTTCCAGAGGTTGTCCAGCACCTGGAGCATTACCGCCTTCTCGAACTGGCGGGCCACCTGTTCGCCCACCGCCGCCTCCTTGGCCGCGTACTCCTCCTCGAGCCGGCCGAGGATCCGCTCGCGCAGCGTCTCCTCGTGCAGTTCGGCGTCCGCCTCCAGCCACTCGCGGATCGGCATCTTCGAGCCGAACTCCTGTTCGATGGCCCGCTCCAGCCCCTCCACGTCCCACTGCTCCTCGAGGCTGCCGGGGGGAATGAACTCGGAGACCACGTTGTTGACCACGTCGACCCGCATCGACCGGATGGAGTCGGAGATGTCGTCCGCCTCCATCAGCTCGTTGCGCTGGGCATAGATCACCTTGCGCTGGTCGTTGGCCACGTCGTCGAACTCCAGGAGATGCTTGCGGATGTCGAAATTGTGCGCCTCCACCTTGCGCTGGGCGTTCTCGATGGCGCGGCTCACCCAAGGGTGTTCGATCGCCTCCCCCTTCTCCATCCCCAGCTTCTGCATCAGCGCCGACACGCGGTCGGAGGCGAAGATGCGCATCAGGTTGTCCTGCAGGGAGAGGTAGAACCGGCTGGAGCCCGGGTCGCCCTGGCGGCCGGAACGGCCACGGAGCTGGTTGTCGATGCGCCGCGACTCGTGTCGCTCGGTGCCGACGATGTGCAACCCACCCGCCTCGATCACCTGCCGGTGGCGCTTCTCCCACTCCTCGCGCACCCGCTCCTTCTCCTCCTCGCCGGCATCGGGGCCCAGGGCTTCCAGCTCCGCCTTGAGGTTGCCCCCCAGCACGATGTCGGTACCGCGACCCGCCATGTTGGTGGCGATGGTGACGGCGCCGGGACGTCCCGCCATGGCGACGATCTCCGCCTCGCGGGCGTGCTGCTTGGCGTTGAGCACCTCGTGGGAGATGCCCGCCTTCTTCAACAGACCGGAGAGGTACTCGGAGACCTCGATGGAGGTGGTGCCCACCAGCACCGGCTGGCCACGGGAGTGGCACTCCCTGATATCCTCGATGATCGCCTCGTACTTGTCTTCCTGGGTGAGGTAGACCAGGTCCCCCCGGTCGTCGCGGATCATCGGCCGGTGGGTGGGGATCACCACCACCTCGAGGCCGTAGATCTGCTGGAACTCGTAGGCCTCGGTATCGGCGGTACCGGTCATGCCGGCGAGCTTGTCGTAGAGGCGGAAGTAGTTCTGGAAGGTGATGGAGGCGAGGGTCTGGTTCTCACTCTGGATCTTCACCCCCTCCTTCGCCTCCACCGCCTGGTGGAGCCCCTCGGACCAGCGACGGCCCGGCAGGGTGCGGCCGGTGAACTCGTCGACAATCACCACCTCGCCGTTGCGCACGATGTAGTCCACGTCGCGCTGGAAGAGATGGTGGGCGCGCAAGGCGGCGTTGAGGTGGTGCATCAGGGCGATGTTGGCAGCGTCGTAGAGGCTCTCCCCCTCGGAGAGCAGCCCCTCTTCCACCATCATCTGCTCCACCTTCTCGTGGCCCCGCTCGGTGAGATAGACCTGCTTGGCCTTCTCGTCCACGTAGAAGTCGCCGTCGCCCTCCTCCCCTTCCTGCCGCACCAGACGCGGAATCAGCTTGTCGATGCGATTGTAGAGGGCCGGATCCTCCTCGGTGGGACCGGAGATGATCAGCGGCGTCCGCGCCTCGTCGATGAGGATGGAGTCCACCTCGTCGACGATGGCGAAGTTGAGCTTGCGCTGCACCTTCTCCTGAGGGCTGAAGGCCATGTTGTCGCGCAGGTAGTCGAAGCCGAACTCGTTGTTGGTGCCGTAGCAGATGTCACAGGCGTAGGCCGCCTGCTTCTCGGCATGGCTCATGTCGCTGACGATCACGCCGGTGGTCATGCCGAGAAACCCGTAGAGCTGCCCCATCCACTCGGCGTCACGGCGGGCCAGATAGTCGTTGACCGTCACCACGTGCACCCCATCGCCCGGCAGGGCGTTGAGGTAGGCGGCCAGAGTGGCCACCAGGGTCTTGCCCTCACCGGTGCGCATCTCGGCGATCTTGCCCTGATGGAGCACCATGCCACCGATCAACTGGACATCGAAGTGGCGCATCTGGAGGACCCGCTTGCCCGCCTCCCGGACCACGGCAAAGGCCTCCGGCAACAGCTCGTCGAGGGTGGCACCGTCGGCGAGGCGGGTGCGGAACTCGTCCGTCTTGCCCCGCAACTGGCTGTCGTCCAGCGCGCTGATCTCCGGTTCGAGGGCGTTGATCCGCTCGACCGTCTTGCGCATGCGCTTGATCAGCCGCTCGTTACGGCTGCCGAAAATCTTGCTGAGGAGTTTGTTGACCATGTATGGGGCGTTCCTGTACGCATCGGTTTCGTTTTCGGGTGTCCGCCAGGGGATGGCCGCCCGCCGCCGGGGCGGGAGAAGCCAGGAGCCTCTCCTGGGCGCGTGGAGGGGAGGTACGGCTGCCCGGCTGCAGGCTGTTGAAAAACACCGTTTTTCGGCAGCCTGTGCCGCGGCGCAGGGAAGCACCGCAGCATTTTCAATGACCCCGGGTCATTGAAAAGTGTGAGGAAGCCGGAAATCGCATTTTCGGCTTCCGGCGTTGAAAAAGGCCAGGACGGCCTTTTTCACCATCCTGTTAGAGGGCACAAACCCGCCCTCGTTCCCTCGACCGTCCCGTCACCCGCAAAGAGCGACGGGACCGGCACCCGGAAGATCTGAATGATACCGCAATCGGCCGGGGATTAGCAGGCTGTTGAAAGACACCGTTTTTCGGCAGCCTGTGCCGCGGTGCAGGGAGGCACCGCCGTTTTCAATGAGGCCAGCAGCCTGTCGGACTTCAAGCTGGAGGTCACTCCGCCCCGAGAGGCGGGAAAGCCCTCCCGGGGGACGCCGTGAACCCATCCCTGGGGGCTCGTCGGCGGCATCCCTGCCGCCAACGCCCCCGGGAGGGCTTTCCCGCCTCTCGGGGCCCCGCGGAAAGCACCAAAACCTGACCGCCTGTCAAAGTCCGACAGGCTGCTGGCCTCATTGAAAACGCGAGGAAGCCGGAAATCGCATTTTCGGCTTCCGGCCGGGAATCCCGCCAGTCGGCAGGAGAGGAGAGCGAAACAGGGCGTGGAGGAGGCGGAAAACGAGGTCGCCTCAACGGGCGGCGGCGATGTAGCGGGCGGGGTCGACCTTGCGGCCGTTGCGCAGCACCTCGAAGTGGACGTGTGGACCGGTGGAGCGCCCACTGCTGCCCATCCTGGCGATCACCTGTCCCTTCTCCACCTTGTCCCCCACCTTCACCAGATTCTCCTGGTTGTGGCCGTAGCGGGTGACGTAGCCGTTGCCGTGATCGATCTCCACCATGTTGCCGTAGCCGTAGCGCTTGCCGGAGAAGACCACCACGCCGGTCGCCACCGCCACCACGTCGGAACCCAGCTTGCCGGCGAAATCCATGCCCGCGTGATACTCCTGCTTGCCGGTGAAGGGGTCGGCGCGCTTGCCGTAGTAGGAGGAGAGCCACCCCTGACGGATCGGCCTCCCCTCGGGAGAGACCTGCTCGTCCAGATTGCTGTAGAGGAGCAGCGACTCCAGCGCGGCGAGCTGCTGCTCCCGGTCCTGCAACAGGGCGTCGAGGCTCTCCATCTCCTCCACCAGACTCTCCACACCCGGGGTCGCCGGCGCCGGGAGTTCCTCGGGGCCGCCGAGTGCCGGCTGCTTGGAGAAATCGAACTCGTCGCTGTCGAGGCTGGCCATGTGGGTGAGGCGCTGACCGAGGGCATCGAGACGCATGACGTGGGCCTGGAGCTGTCCCACGCGACGGGTGAGCTGATCGATCCGCGCCTGCGCCTCGGCGCGGGTCTCCGCCACCAGCTCCTTCTGGCGCTCCAGCTCCTGCTGCCACTCTCCCGCGCCGGCCCCGGCGACCGGCGTCTCCCCCCCCACCTGCCCGATCCAGTAGCCGGCACCGAACAGGCCACCGCACAACAGGACGAAGGTGACCACCACCGGCAGATAGCAGGCGGGCTGCCCCAGCCGGAGCATCAGCGGTTTCTGGTGACACCTGGTGAAGAGGATGAGGTTCATCGACCCGAGGGTTCCCGTCGCTGCCCTGTTAGCAGGATGTTGAAAAAGGCCATCCTGGCCTTTTTCAACGCCGGAAGCCGAAAATGCGATTTCCGGCTTCCTCACGTTTTCAATGACTTATCGTCATTGAAAACGGCGGTGCATCCATGCACCGCGGCACAGGCTGTCGAAAAACGGTGTTTTTCGACAGCCTGTTAGTATCCTGTCTGTTGTTATCGGGCCGCCCTCTCGATCCATGAAGGGACGGCCAACCCGGCGGCTTCCCAAGCTCCTGCGAACGCGGCGAGGCCGGCTCATGATAGCATAATCGGCATGGCACACCACAAACTTGATCCGCAGGCCGCCTTCCAACTGCTGGAACGGAAAGGGGAAGGTACCGCCGAACTGGTCACGCGGGGCCTTCTCCTCGAGCGCCTCAGCCAGCGCCTCGAGCCGCTGCTCCCGCCCACCCTGCAGGGCCACTGCCGGGTCGCCAACCTGCGCGACGAGACCCTGGTCCTGGCGGTCGACTCGCCCGCCTGGGCCTCCAGAGTCCGCTTCCTGGCGCCCGCCCTGGTCGAGGAACTCTCGCGCCGCGAAGGGCTGAGGCTGAGCCGCTGCCGGATCCTGGTGATGCCCCCCCATGTGCCACGGCGAACAC
>JALTLT010000352.1 GCA_027001815.1 Gammaproteobacteria bacterium
GTCCAGCAGGGTCAGCGGCAGGGGGCGGAGGGTGCGGGCCAGAGCCTCGGTGGTGAGGATCGGTTCACGGATGCCGGCCCGTGCCAGCAGGGTGGCGGCCAGCGGGGTGGGGGCCACTCCCGCCCGGGCGTGATGACCGAGGGACTCCATGCCCTCCTCCACCCGCCGGAGGAGGGGCGGCAGGCCGCCGAACAGGCGCAGGCTGCCGGAGATCTCCAGCAGCACGTCGCGGGGGGGCTGCAAAGAGAGGCGGGGGGTGAACTGGACCGCCCAGGCGGCGATGCCCCGCAGGGCCTGCAGCTCCGACCGCCGGTCCCGCTCCCGCAGGATCAGCCGATCGTGGAGGGCGAGGGCCTCCCCGAGGGTCTGGCCGGGACGGATACCGTGGCGGGCGGCGGCCCGGTTGCGGTCGTGCACCCGCTGCCGTCCCCCGGTCACCTCGAAGAGCACCAGCGGCTCGCCGCCTCCCGTGCCCTTTCCTGCTGCGGCCTGCCGGAGCAGGTCGAGCCCCAGGTGGGGGAGATGGAGGTCAAGCCACAGCATGGCCGAGGGAGAGATGGATCTCGCCGTGATTCCAGCCGCCGCGCCGCTTGATGATCTCCACCCGCACTCCCTCCCGGGAAGGGGAGAGGTGCAGACGGAGGGCGGCGGGGGAGGGGCGGGCGCGGTCCCGCAGCGGACGGAACAGTACCGCCATTGCCTCTCCCTCCTCGGCGGCGAGCTGCAGGCGGCGCAGGGCACGGTTGTCGATCCGTTCCCACCAGCCGAGTACCGCACCGCAGGCGCCGGAGCGGAGGGCCTGCTCCATGGCCCAGAGGGCGTCGGCACCCTTTTCTCCCTGGACCAGGGTGAGCCGGCCGAGATCGATGCCCGCGGCGGCCAGGGCGGGCGGGTAGGGGAGCCAGGGGGGGTTGACCCACAGCAGTTCGCGACCGCTGCCGCTCAGCTCGGCCAGGGCAGGCATCAGCAGCTCCAGTTCGCCGATGCCCCGGTGTCCCGGCAGCAGTTCGGTGACCGCCCCGAGGGGCCAGCCTCCGCCGGGCAGCTCCCGGTCCAGGGCGTCGTGACCACTGGCCACCACCGGCGAGGCGTCGAGGTCGGCGAGGCGGTCGGGGGTGCCGCGCCAGAGATCGCCGCGGCGCAGCAGGGGTTCGAGATCGATGGCGGTGTTCATGCGAGGCTCCCGTTGCGCAGCACCCCCACCCCGATCCCTTCGATGACGAGGGGCTGGTGGCGCAGATCCACTTCGATGGGCCTGAAGTCCGGGTTTTCAGGCAGCAGGGTGACCCGATGGCCGCGTCGGCGATAGCGTTTCACCGTCACCTCCTCTTCCAGGCGGGCGACCACGATCTGGCCGTCACGGGCCTCGGGGATGCGGTGGACCGCCAGCAGGTCGCCGTCGAGGATGCCGATGTCGCGCATGCTCATGCCGCGCACCCGCAGCAGGTAGTCGGCGCGGGGAGAGAAGAGGGCGGGGTCGAGGCGGTAGTGGCTCTCGATGTGCTCCTCGGCCAGGATCGGGCTGCCGGCGGCCACCCGCCCCACGAGGGGGAGCCCCTCCTCCCCGTTCCGGCCGGTGGCCGGCTCCTCCACCGGCAGGCGGATGCCCCGGGAGGTGCCGGGTACCAGCTCGATCACCCCCTTGCGGGCCAGGGCACGCAGATGGGTCTCCGCGGCGTTGGGCGAGCGGAACCCCAGCCGGCGGGCGATCTCTGCCCGGGTGGGAGGCATGCCGCAGGCCTCGAGGGTATCGCGGATCAGTTGCAGGATCTCCGCCTGCCGGGGGGTGAGTTTTTCCGTGGCCATGGGGCACCTGTGCTGTATGTGTATCCAGTAGTGTTGATTTATACAGCATGAAAGGCAGCGGCGCAACCCCGGAGGAGCGCATCCCCCGGGAGCGCCGGTCGCACCCGGCAATGCCGCCGCAGGCGGTATCGCTCTCTCGTCACGCCGCTCCTTCCTTGCTTCTCTCTCGTCACGCCGCTCCTGCGGCGTGACGCATGGCCCGGGACGCTCCCGCGTCCCTCGGGGCTTGGGTGTGGCACCGGGGTCGCGCGGCGCGGGAGCGCCGCCTGCCGTGGGGTGACGCCGGGGGACCGGCGTCACCAGCTCTCCACACCTCCTCGTCACGCCGCTCCCGCGGCGTGACGCATGGCCCGGGACGCTCCCGCGTCCCCCGGGGCTTGGGTGTGGCGCAGGGGTCGTGCGGCGCGGGAGCGCCGCCTGCCGTGAGGTGACGCCGGGGGACCGGCGTCACCAGCTCTTTCCACCCCCTCGTCACGCCGCTCCCGCGGCGTGACGCCCAGCCCGGGACGCTCCCGCGTCCCTCGGGGATCGGGTGTGGCGCCGGACCCCGCCTGCGGGGGGTGATGCCCAGGCGCTCCCGGCATTGATTGTCACCCCTTGTCCCTCTCTCCCATCCACTCCCGATACACCTCCACCGGGCCGGGTCGGCCGGCGTAGTCGCGGGCGCTGGACCAGCGCCAGTGTTCGGGGCTCTCCACGTAGCCCCGCTTGACCGGGTTGTGGTGGATGTATTCCAGTTTCTGTCTCAGTACCGCTTCGTGTTCGATCACCTGGGGATGGGAACCTTCCTGCCAGAGCCGGTGGATACGGTCGCGGCTGTCGGACCGGCAGGCGAAGTGGAGGCGTCGCAGGAGGTGATGGTATCCCTGACGTTCAAGGTGTTGGAGGGTGGCGCGGGCGGTCCATGTCTTGAAGGCGTGCCAGGTCTTCGGCAGGTCGGGAGCCTGGGCCACGGCGTGGAGGTGGTTCTCCAGGATGACGTAGCCGTAGAGCCGCAGGCCGCGGTGGTGGATGAGGAACCGCGAGGAATCGAGGAGGATGCAGGCGGTCTCTTCGCGGTTGAAGACGGGTAGCCACTCCACGACGGTGCAGGTGAGGAAGTGGGGGAGGGAGGGGGCGGTGAAGCGATAGCGGGTTCTTCCCATGGTGGCCAGTCCCTGGCGATGGGTTGAGTGGGATTTTCCATGCCGATGGGTGGGGGTGCAAG
>JALTLT010000353.1 GCA_027001815.1 Gammaproteobacteria bacterium
GGGGCCGGCCTTTTCGGCGAAGCAGGACAGCACAGCCGAAAAGGGTTCACGGCGTCCCCCGGGAGGGCCTTCCCGCCTCTCGGGGCGGAGTGACCTTCAGCTTGAAGTCCGACAGGCTGCCAGTCTCGTTGAAAACGTGAGGAAGCCGGAAATCGCATTTTCGGCTTCCGGCGTTGAAAAAGGCCGTCCCGGTGTTTTCGACTCAGGCCTCCTCCTCGTCCAACTGATAGCCGGTGATGAGTTCCTCGAGGCGCTCCACCAGTACCACCAGTTCGCGGGCCACCACCTTGTTCCGCTCGGCCCCCTGGGAAGTCCCCTCGGCCACTTCGCTGATGCGGTGGATGTTGCTGCTCAGTTCCTCGGCCACCACCGACTGCTCTTCGGAGGCCGCCGCGATCTGGGAGTTCATGGCATCGATGCTGGCGATCTGGCCCGCGATCTCGCCGAGGGACTCGGCAGCGGCCTCCACCTGCTCCTCGCCCTTCTGCGCCTTCCCGCTGGCCCGCTCCATCACCTCTACCGCCCGCCGGGCTCCGCCCTGCAGGCGTTCA
The DNA here is from genome assembly GCA_027001815.1 of Gammaproteobacteria bacterium. Classification (GTDB taxonomy): domain Bacteria; phylum Pseudomonadota; class Gammaproteobacteria; order JALTLT01; family JALTLT01; genus JALTLT01. The sequence continues at coordinate 552 of JALTLT010000353.1, forward strand.
ATCATGCTGCGGATCTCCTCGGCGGACTCCTGGGTGCGCGAGGCCAGCACCCGCACCTCGTCCGCCACCACCGCGAATCCGCGGCCTGCCTCCCCGGCCCTCGCCGCCTCGATGGCTGCGTTGAGCGCCAGCAGATTGGTCTGTTCGGAGATCGAGTGGATCACGTCGAGTACCGCACCGATCGCCTCGCTGTCGGTATCGAGCTGGGCCACCACCTCCGCCACGCCGTTGAGTTCGGTCAACAGGGCCGAGATGCCTCCGATCGCTTCCGTAGCGACCAGCGCTCCACTCCCCGCCTGCTGGTTCACCTCGTTGGAGGCCTCCGCACTCTGCTGGACGTTGGCCGCCACCTCCCTGGCCGTGGCACTCATCTCGTTGATCGCTGCGGCGATGCTCTCCACCTCCTGCTTCTGCCCCAGCACCGCGCCCAGGGTCTCCTCCGAGACCGTCTCCACCTCGCGGGAGGCGCGATTGATGTTCTCGGTGACGCGGCTCACCTCCCTCATGCCGTCGCGGAAACGTCCCAGCAGGCTGTTGAAGGAGGAGACCAGCCGGCTCAGTTCATCCTCGAAACGGGTCGGGCAGTGGAGCTGGCGTCCCAGGTGCGACTCCTCCTCGATGGAGACGATCTCGCGCTGCAGATAGCCCAGCCGGCGAATCACGACCCGGTCGAGCAGCCACACCATGAGACCGAAGCCGACCACGAACACCGCCAGTTGCAGGCTGCCCGCCTGACGCAGATTCCCGGCGAGCATGGCGTCGAGCCGTTCGAGGGAGTAGTCGATACGCACGGCGCCGAGGAGGGTGCCGTCACCCACCTGATGGCATCCAAGACAGTTGGTTCCGTGCACGTCGGTACCCGCCTTGATGGGCATGACCGTCGTCATCACCCGCCCCGCGTCGGTCTCGCGGATGGTATTCACCTCCCGCCCTTCGAGTGCCTGTCGATCGAACTCGTCGAGAGGCCGCTCGTGGGGCTGCCCGTTGCCGAATTGCGAGACCACGGCAGGGGCGCGGATGATGCGGGCATCCACCACCTCCGGCCGGGCCAGCACCTTGTTGCGGATGATCTCCCTCTGGGCCATGGAGCCGGTCAGCATCATGGTATTGATACTGTCGAAGTAGGATTCGGCGCTCGCCCGTGTATGGCGCTCCACCAGCTCCTCCACCAGCGCCTTCTCGGAATGATCGACATGAAAGAGGGTCACCACCGCGACCACCAGAAAGACCGCTGCCAGTGCCAGGTTGATCTTGGTCCGAATGGACAGGAATCGTCTCTTGTTACCGCTCATCTGCATCCCCATCTGAATTTGTTGTGTGACATGTACCGAGCCACCCTGGCCGCGCAAAACCCCCCTTTCCGATGCATCGACGAACACGATCGCCCGCAGGACGATACCGTGCCATGAAGAGCGCGATTCCCGCTCCATCGGCGCCCTTGCTCCGACGACAGCCGATCGCCGGACTCCGGCCGTGGTGGAGGAAACCGAACCCTCCGGGCCTCTCCTTCGCTCCCTTCGCCGTCTACCGACTCCCTCTTTGTCCCTGCCAGGTACACTGAGTCCCTGGCCGTGAATATCGGCATGGAGGATTCTTTTCTTTAACAGCCTGTCGGACTTTGATGGACCGTCAGGTTCTGGTGCTTTCCGCGGGGCCCCGAGAGGCGGGAAGACGGAAAACACCGACAACAGAACTGGAATCGGTCCAGATCCCGGCGGTCACGCCGGCGGAGCTGGCGGGAGGGCCATGAACGGGGAGCCGTGCCTCTCCCCTGGCAGGATGTTGAAAAAGGCCGTCCTGGCCTTTTTCAACGCCGGAAGCCGAAAATGCGATTTCCGGCTTCCTTGCGTTTTCAATGACTTGTCGTCATTGAAAACGGCGGTGCATCCCTGCACCGCGGCACAGGCTGTCGAAAAACGGTGTTTTTCAACAGCCTGCCAGTGGGAAAGCGGGCCGGGAAAAGGGGGAAGAGCGGCGGTCGCTTCAGCCGTCCCCGGTGGAGGGGATCCAGAGTACCTGACCCACCCGAAGGCGATCGTTGCGGAGATTGTTGGCGCTCTTGAGACGGCTGAGACTCACCCGGTAGCGCTGGGCGATCTCCGACAGCGTATCGCCGCGAGCGATCACATGACGCCGGCCGGCGAGAAGAGTTCCCGGAGGGGCGTTGTCGCGGAAATAGGAGCGGATCCCCCCCAAGATCATCTCCGCCAAGCGCTGCTGGTGGCGCGGATCGCGCAGCTTCTTCTCCTCGCGGGGGTTGGAGATGAAGGCGGTCTCCACCAGGATGGAGGGGATGTCGGGTGACTTGAGTACGACGAAACCCGCCCGGCCCGGCGTACCCTTGTGCAGATGGACCACCCGCTTGAGATTGCGCAGGACCCGCACGGCCAGGTCCTGGCTCGCCTCGATGGTGCCGGCCATGTAGAGATCGAGCAACACCGCCTGGACCAGATCGTCCTTGTCGGCGAGACTCACACCACCCACCAGGTCGGCGGCATTCTCCTTCTCGGCGAGCCAGCGGGCCGTCTCGGAGGAGGCGCCGCGCAGGGAGAGGGTGTAGACCGAGGCGCCACGTGCCCTCCGGTCGGGGAACGAATCGGCATGCAGGGAGATGAGCATGTCCGCCCGATGCCGCCGCGCAAGCTCGGTCCGCTTGCGCAGGCCCACGTAGTAGTCGCCCGAGCGAATCAACACCGGCCGCATGCCCCGCTCCTTCTCCACCAGGCGGGCGAGGCGGCGGGCGATGCCCAGCACCACATCCTTTTCCCTCACCCCTCGCGGTCCGATGGCCCCCGGATCCTCGCCGCCGTGGCCGGCATCGATGGCGATCACCACTTCTCGAAGTGCGTCGTTGCGCGCAGCGACCCGCTTGACCGGCTGGCGCCCCCGGTCGTCATACCGATCGAGGTCGATCACCAGACGATAACCGTACTTGTCATTGGGCTTGAGCAGAAAGCTGCGTGGCTTGCACCGCTCCCGGAGATCGAGCACCACCCGCAGATCCTTGCCCCCGTGGAGGGCGCTGCGGATGTCACGCACCAGGCCCTGGGAGAAATCGGGCGTGGCCAGAGTGGAGACTGCCCGGCTGTCGCTGAGATCGATGACGATCCGATCCGGCTGCTCGAGGGTGAAGAGACGGTGCTCCACCGGACCGGTGATATCGAACACCACCCGCGTGCTGTCGGGCGCCGCCCAGAGGCGGATCCGTTCCACCTGGATGGAGGCCCCCCAACCGGCGAGAGGAAATGAAGCAAGCAGCAGAATGAGAGTCAGGATTCGCACGGGCAACGCTCCCCGTCGTGGCGGTTGCCTTGTTGGTATGCCAGATCTATACCAGCCGGGAGCGCAAGAATCAAGGTTTTTTTGCACAAATCCAATCGGATAGAGAGACTTCCTGGCGTCGATTCTCAGGTTTCGGCACCAGATCGACAGATTTTCGACACCGCCCTGCGCCCTCTCGCGCGGCCCCTCGGCTACCCCGAGGGAGGGAGGATCGCCTCGATCTCGGTCGCAAGCCGCCGCAACAACCGCCCCTCCTCCCCGACGAGAGCCGCTGGATCGGGACTCCCGGCACGCCCCTCCAGGCGACTCTCGCGATCCGCGAGCTGCCGCCCCTGGCGGTCGCGCACCACCCACTGCGCCCAGAGCACGACCCGCCCGTCCAGGTAGGCGTCGAGACGCCACAGCCAGATATCGACACGGAGATCGGGCTCTCTCCATCTCGGCCAGGGATGGGGAAAGGCGCGCAGGTCGGGGCGCAGTCCCTCCAGGGCGGCGACCAGCCCGCGGGCGACGGCGCTGTCGACCGGTTCCGCCCAGCGCCGCGAGGGGGAGAAGGCGAGTCGTCCCCCCTCCCCATGAAGGAGCAGATGATCCCTCTCCAGGTAGGAGGCGAGCCTCACCGGGCCGATCCCGACGTGAAGGCTCGGTGTGCCGGTCGCCACTGCAGCCGGCTCCTCCACGGAGAGCAGATGGAGCTCCAGCGGCTCCCGGCCGACACACCCCGCCAGCAGGAGGAGCACGCTCCCAAGCCACCACGCCTTCATCCTCATTGCCCTCCTCCTCCAGCCGGCAGGAGACGCTCCACGGAGAGCGTGAGGTTGCGCAACTCCCGTGCCGACCGTTCCAGTTCGCGCAACGCCGCGTCGATCCTCTCTTCCAGCTCCGCATCCACCAGTTCGGCGGCACCCTCCATGACCCGGTCCGTCTTGCGGAGGGTGTGCTGGAGCGACTCCGTCGCCTCCTCGATGGCCGCAAGGGTGCCGTGCGACGCCTCCAGCACCCTCTCCAGGGAGGCGAACGCCCTGTCCACGCCCGCAAGAGCGCCGCGCCCCTCTTCCAGCATGACGTAGAGTCGCGGTTCCAGCCGCTCCACCGCTACGTCGAGGTGTGCCACCAGCCGGCGGCTCTCCCCGGCCAGTGATTCGGTCTCTTCCAGGGTGCCACGCAAGGCGGCCAGGGAGCCTTGCAGATCATCCGACTCCATGAGGATGGCGAAACGCTCCAGCCCCCTGGCAAGGTCCGCCAGCATCTCCCGGATGCGGTCGGGATCGAGCACCTCCTCGATCTGTTCCATGGAGGTGGCGACGGTCGGAATCTCTTCGAGCCCCTCCACGATCTCTCCTCCGCCCACCAGCCGAACCGGTTCATCGGGCATGAAATCGAGATTGATGAAGTACTGGCCGGTCACCAGGCTCTGCAACTGGAGCTGTGCCCGCAGACCGCGGCGGATCAGGCTCTCCAGATCGAAGGGGATCAGCACCTCCTCGCCCCGCTCGCCCCGGGTGCCCCGGAACCGGTCGGTATCGATGGTGATGTAGACGGGGATGTAGATGTCTCCCCGCTCGAGATCGACGGTCAGCTCCACCTCCTGGACATTTCCCACCCGCACGCCGCGGAAGGAGACCGGCGCCCCGGGCTGGAGACCGAACACCGATCCCTGGAAGAAGAGCACGAAGCGGAGCTGTTTCTGGAAGAGGTTGCCGTCGGAGAGGAGCAGGACGAGCAGCACCAGCAAGGCCGCCGCGCCGACCACGAAACCGCCGACCAGGGTGGGATTGCCGCGCTCGCTCACGAGGCCCCCCGGGTCAGGAACTCCCGCACGACCGGATCGGCGGAGCGGAGCAGTTCATGGGGATTGCCGCGTGCAATCATGGTGTGGCGTTCCGCATCCAGAAAGAGGGCATCGTCGGCGATGGCGAAGATACTGGCCAGTTCGTGGGTCACCACCACCACCGTCGCCCCCAGGCTCTCCCGCAGTTCGAGTATCAGGTCGTCCAGCCTCCGGGCACTGGGCGGATCGAGACCCGCCGAGGGTTCGTCGAAAAAGAGGATCCGGGGGCTGAGGACGATGGCCCGGGCAATGCCAGCCCGCTTGCGCATCCCGCCACTCAACTCGGAGGGGTAACGCTCTCCCGCTCCGCCCAGCCCCACCAGGGCAAGGGCCAGCTCCGCCATCTCCCGCCGCTCCGGTTCGGTGAGGGAGCTGTAGAGGACGAGGGGAAGGGTCACATTCTCCCGCAGGGTCATGGAACTCCACAACGCCCCCTGCTGGAACATTACACCAATCCGGCGGCGAATCTCCAGACGGCTCGTCTCGTCGACCGCCCAGAAGTCGGTTCCCTCGTAGAAGATCTGTCCGGCCGCGGGTCGTTGCAGGCCGATCAGATGACGCATGAGGGTGCTCTTGCCGCACCCGCTGCCGCCCATGATGACGAACACCTCGCCCCGGGGGATCTCGAAGTGGAGGTCCTGCTGGATCACCCTTTGGCCATAGGCGAGGGTGAGCCCCCTCACCTCCACCAGTGGTCTCGCCTCCTTCCCCTCCACGGCCTCAGATCCCCAGTTTCTGGAACAGGATGGTGGTAAGAGAGGCCATGACGACGATCAGCACGATGCCGGTCACTACTGCCGAGGTGGTGGCGTCTCCCACCGCCGCGGCGCTCCGTCCGCATCGGATGCCCCGATAACAGCCAGCCAGCGCGATCATCATGCCGTAGAGCAATCCCTTGACGAGTCCTACCAGGAAGTAGCCCGGCTCCACGGCGGAGAGGGTCTGGTGGTAGTACTCGAACATGCCGATGTCGTAGACCTGCACCGCCACCAGCATGCCGGCAGCGATGCCGACCACCGAGGCATAGAGAGAGAGCACCGGCATCATCACCACCATGCCCAGAAACCGGGGCAACACCAGAAACTCCATGGGCGAGACCCCCAGGGCGCGCAGGGCGTCGACCTCCTCGTTCACCTGCATGGTGCCGAGCTGGGCGGCGTAGGCGGCGCCGGAGCGGCCCGACATGATGATCGCCGCCATCAGCGGCCCGATCTCTCGCACCATCCCGATCGCCACCAGGTCGGCCACATAGACCTGGGCACCGAACTGCTGAAGCTGGACGGCCCCCATGTAGGACATGATGAGTCCGACCAGAAAGGAGATAAGGGAGACGATGGCGAAGGCACGGGGACCGGCCTGGTCCAGCACGTGGAGCAGATCCTGGCCGCGCATCTGGATCCGGCCGCCCGCCATGCCGGCCAGCGCCAGGGTCAGCTCGCCGAGGAAACGGAGGGCGTCCGGCATGGCGGTCACCCCCCCCAGCACCCTCGCCCCCAGCCAGGCCAGCATGCCCTCCCCCGCGGGGGAGGGCTGTTCCGGCTCCGGCGGGCGGGCATCTCCCTGCTCCACCAGGCGGACCGCTCCTTCCGGCACCCCTTGCCAGCGCAGATCCCCCCCCTCCTCCCGCACGGTCGCGACCACGCCAACCAGCCAGGCTACCAGTCCCAGATCCCACTTCCCGATCTCGCTGCCATCGACGACCAGGGCGGAGCCACCACTCTCCCTGAAGGCCTCTTCGAGCGGACCCCGGAGGGGACGCGGACGGTGGATGCTCCAGTCACCGGCGAGCCGCAGACAGGGGGGATCCGTCGCGGTCACCAGTTCCGCCCTCGCCTCTCCCATCTCGTCACGATCTGAACTGTGCATGCTGGAGAACGGTATCGGCTGGAAGCCCTTATTGCAATTCCGGTCTCCGCACTAGCAGGATATCGAAAAAGGCCGTCCTGAATTTTCCAACGCCGGAAGCCGAAAATACGATTTCCGGCTTCCTCACGTTTTCAATGAGGCCAGCAACCTGTCGGACTTTGACATGCGGTCAGGTTCTGGTGCGTTCCGCGGGGCCCCGAGAGGCGGGAAGGCCCTCCCGGGGGACGCCGTGAACCCTTTTCGGCTGTGCTGTCCTGCTTCGCCGAAAAGGCCGGCCCCGCCATCCCTGGCGGGGCGTTCGGAGCGCTTCCTTCGTCCACTGGACGAAGGGTCTCCCCTCACCCCTGGGGGCTCGTCGGCGGCCTGCGGCGCTGCGCGGTCCTGCTCCGCTTGCAGTGCCGGGGCTTGCCATCCGTGGCAAGCCCGTTCGCCGGGAGGAATGTCCACCGGACATTCCCCGTTTTCCGGCTCACCCCTGCCGCCAACGTCCCCGGGAGGGCCTTCCCGCCTCTCGGGGCGGAGTGACCTTCAGCTTGAAGTCCGACAGGCTGCTGGCCTCATTGAAAACGGCGGTGCATCCATGCACCGCTGACAGGCGGTTGAAAAACACCGTTTTTCAACCGCCTGTCAGCCCGAAAATTGCGTGAAGCTGCCGGATGGATGTGCGTCCGGCGTGCAGACGCCGGTAGAGCGGGCCGGGAACAAATCGTTAGCCGCCATTAACCCGGCAATGCCACCGCAGGGGGGCGCCTCGCCGTTGGCGCATCACCGCGTTGCTTGCCGTTTTTTCAGAATATGCAATAATACGGATTTTGGGCGCGCCCGCCGCGTGGCGGCCCGGACCCGAATCGACCCCGGGAGGGGGTCGGCATTTTCAAAGGCCGCCAGGCCTTTGAAAATGGGAGGGAGCGACGCTCCCGATGGCCGGGGATCATCGGGACGACGATCTTCGGCATCCGTTCCGGCCCCGTTTCCCGGGGCCGGCCCGAAACGTGACTGACGAGCAATCGCAGGAGACGACTATGGATCCCATGTATTACGACACCATCACCAAGCTGGAAGAGATGGGTGCAGACCCCGAGTACATCCAGGGCTGGGTCGGCGGCTTCCTCAACAATCCCAAGCGCGAGGAGCAGCGTGTCACCGACGCCTACGAGGCCGGTTACGGCGACGGTCAGGCGAAGAACACCGACCACGCCTCCGACTGGGTCAAGAAGTAGGCCCCGGCGACGGAGCACGAAAAAGGCGGGCCTCGGCCCGCCTTTTTCGTGCCTGCCATCCGACACCCCGGGGGCGTCGAACTGCACTCGGCATGCCGCCTCGGGCGGCACATCCCTCTTTCGGTTGGCGCTGCGCGCCAATTGCCAGGCACAACCTGGCGGTGCCGATCGGCCATAGCAGCAGGATATTAAACCGGATTTTTCAACGGACTGCTGGCAGGCTGTTGAAAAACACCGTTTTTCGACGGCCTGTGCTGCGGTGCATGGATGCACCGCCGTTTTCGATGACGCCAAGTCATTGAAAACGCGGGGAAGCCGGAAATCGCATTTTCGGCTTCCGGCGTCGAAAAAGGCCAGGACGGCCTTTTTCGACATCCTGCTAGGAGAAGAGATCCTCCATCGCCTTCACCGCCTTGTCGATCGTCTCGGGGCCGTCGATCTCCATCACCTGATCGATCACCCAGCGGTTGTCGTGATACTCGTCGCTCATCACCTTCTGCACGTGAGTGCCGAAGAAGTGGAGAAATCCGTAGCTGGGCCCCTCCTCGGTGAAGTCGAACTCCGCATATCCCTCTCCCCGCACGTTCAGCATGGCGATGAAGGGGGTGCGGAAGTCTCCGGGACCGAACAGGTCTTCCGCGTTGTCCTGCATGTGATCCGCCAGCCGCCTGGCGAGACGGTTGATGAAGCGGGCACGATCCTCCTCTTCCAGACGCAGATAGGCCCAGCGATCCGCCACCTGCAAAAGCATGGCCAGGTACTCGCCGATCACGTAGACCCGCTGGCGGTCGTCCTCGTAGATGAACTTCTCGCCGTGCAGATTCTTCGCCTTGTCCAGCGCCAGGCGCCAGAAGATGAAGGCGAGCGCCTGCGCGTTCTCGTCCAGCAGCTCGTCGGAATGCTTGACCTTGGCCTTCTCGGTCCAGCGACTCTTGATGCGTAGTGCCAACGGAATTCCCCCTGCAGATCGTCCGCGCCGCGGCGGGATTATACTCGATTAACCCGGCGACATGCTCTATCGTGTTCAGTCGCCGCCTTGGCAGGATGTTGATACTGAGGAAACTCTGAACAATTCATCCCTGAATCGTCAGAGTACGGGGGCCGAAAAACGCGGTTTTCGGCTCCCTTGCAAAATCGATCACCTGCGGTGATCGATTTTGGCGGCACATCCTTGTGCCGCAGGAATCTCTGAATAAATCAGAGTTTCCCTGAAGACAACATGCCCTTGCGACCCGGCCGACGGGCGGGGCTTGTGCCAGAGATTATACCATAGTATTTTAGTCGGGATTCATCGGCAGGTAACACCATGTCCCACCCTCGAGAGATCGATACCCTCCGCCGCCAGGTCCAGTACAACTGCGACGTGGCCGACGCCCACCACGCCGGCGACTACACCCTCTGCATCTACCTGCTGAAGATGCGGGAGTATTTTCGCTGGGAGAGGGGCCTTTCCTTCGGCGCGCCCCTCCCCTCCGACGAGATCGGTAACTGGATCACCGAGCGGGAGGCGCACTGGGAGTCGCTGGAGGGGGAGTCGTTTCGCGACATCGAGCTGGACGGCCGCCGTTTCTCACCCTTCGACGCACCCGCCATCAATCGGCACCTCCTCCCCCGGGGGCTCGTCTACAGCGGCGGCATCGGCGCCAATGGCAAGCCCCACTTCTTCCTCGGCCGGCTCCGGGAGCGGCACCTCCACGACGCCTTCGAGGTACTGGTGGCCGAGGACGAGATGGCCCGCGACCTCACTGCGCCACCCGCCATGTCCCGACAGGAGACCATCTTCGTCCGTCGCGACTCCATCCGGCGCATGATCTGGGAGAAGCTGGAGGAGTGGCGCTGGAAGCGGCGGGAGTCCCCCCTGGCGCGCGCCTTCTCGGTCTACGACTTCGAAAACGACCTGGAGAGCGCCTTGGAGTCGGTCACCGACACCGAGACCCGTTTCATCGTCTGGCACGAGATCGGCGAGGTGGAGGCGGGCCGGCTTCTGGGCGAGACGTGGCACGAGATGATCGCCCTGCTGCCCCGTTCGCGGATCGAACTGATGCTGCGGGCGGTGCGCGACCATCTGGCCGACTGCGTGAGCACCCTTCCGAAGCTGCTCGAAGAGGGCAGCGAACCGTCGATCCACTTCTACTTCGGCAACCTTCAGGCGATGCGCCGGGAACTCTTCCCCTCGCTCCTGCGGGCCTACGATCGTTGGCTTGAGGGCGACGACCTGGAGAGCCTGCGCCGGGTGGCCGGCGACGGAGCCGATCACTGGAGGCGGGTCGCCACCGAGGCGGTTCGCCACTTCGACGCCTCGCGCCCGGAAGAGTCGGCCGACCGGTTGCAGGGCCTGCTGGAGTCGAGCCGCCTCTGACGATCCGCCTCCCGGGAAGGGGTAAGGGATGTGCCGCCTGCGGCGGCATTGCCGAGTGCAACTTGGCGCTCCCGGCGGTGAGCGACACCGGGATCACCGGGTTGCACCGGCAATTGGCGCGCAGCGCCAAGGGGGTGCCGGAATGGGCCGCCCGCCACTCGCTGCCCTCTGGGCCGGCGCTCCCCGATTCGCCGATCGGGATAGGGGCGGTCAGCATAGCTGACCGAGCCCCTCCCACACCACCCGGCATGCGGTTCCGCACCGGGCGGTTCGGGAAGTTGAGGTCATGAGAGCCGGGGCACGCCCAGCCGGTCGAAG
>JALTLT010000354.1 GCA_027001815.1 Gammaproteobacteria bacterium
CGGCCTCGATGTCGCGGGGGACGGCGATGTCGACCATGAAGATGGGGCGATGTCGCCGCCGCCGCATCGCCTCTTTCACCATGCCCCGCGTGACGATGGGCTCCGGGCTCGCGGTGGACGAGATGACGATATCCGCCTCGGCCAGGTGGGCGGGAATCTCCGACAGGGCGATGGCATAGCCGTCGAACTGCGCCGCCAGGTCGTGGGCACGGCGTACGGTGCGGTTGGCCACCACCATGCGGCCGATGCCGTTGTCGTGCAGATGGCGGGCGGCCAGTTCGATGGTCTCGCCGGCGCCGATCAGGAGGGCCGTCTGGCGACCGAAGTCGCCGAAGATCTTGCGGCCCAGGCTGACGGCAGCGAAGGCGACCGAGACCGGGCTGGCACCGATCGCAGTGTCGGTGCGGATCTGTTTGGAGACGGCGAAGGTGTGCTGGAAGAGGCGCCCGAGGAGGGTGCCGATGGTCCCCGCCTCCTTGGCCACCTGGAAGGTCTGCTTGAGCTGTCCGAGGATCTGCGGCTCACCGAGGATCATGGAGTCGAGACCGGCGCCGACCCGCAGGATGTGTCTCACCGCCTGTTCGGTGGGATAGGCATAGAGGTGGTCGAGGAGGGCGGCGGGGGAGACCTGATGGTAGTCGGCGAGCCACTGGACCAGGGGATCGTGACCGGTATCGGTGAGGTGGCAGTAGAGTTCCGTGCGGTTGCAGGTGGAGAGGATCGCCGCCTCCTCGACCCCCTCGAGCGATGTCAGCTCCCGCAGCGCGGCCGGCAGACGATCCGGCGAAAAGGCCACCTTTTCCCGCAACTCCACCGGAGCCGACCTGTGGTTGATGCCTACGGCAAAGAGGATCATGGAGTATGAGTCGATGGATTGAGCAAAATAGGGGACTTTTCCCGGCCACCACTGTCCAACGGTTGCACACGGGGAGAGGAGGCCGGTGTTCCGCCGCAGGTTTCCCGATTTTCCGGGGTGAATGTTCGGTGGTATTGTATATTAACCCGGCAGCAATATATATCGCGTTCAGCGCGCAGGGTGATGCGCCGGATCGAGGCGCGGCATGCCGGCGAGGATGTTTGCCTCGGCAGGCGTCGCAACGCAGAGCCGTTGCATCGCCCTGCACCCCTCTCCGATCGATTTCCGGGCGGGAGAGCGCCGTGGGTCCGCTCGCGGCGGCCGAACATCCTCGATATGGGTTGCTGCCGGGTCGACAAGATTCCCGAGGGGTTACGTCTCCGACGACACGACGGGAGATGGCACCCGTATGGAGAGAGGTCCTCTCTCCCCTCGGCCAGCGGCCGCCCGGCTTCCGGCTCCGCTCCCTGCGACGACGACACAGGTTGCCCGATTCATGAGTTTTCTCCACCGGCTTTTGCCGCCGCTGATCCTTCTCTCCCTCTCGGCCTGCTCGCTCGATCGCCCCGTCCAGCCCGGCGGGATGGCCGTCAGCCACCTCGTGGCGCCGCCGCTCCCGGCGGAGCTGAAGCGGCTGGAAGAGGCCTATTTCGATGTGCTGGTCGCCGAGACGGCGCTTCATCGCCAGCGGCGAGACGTGGCCGTCCGTTACTATCTCGAGGCGGCGCGCGTGTCGAGAGATCCCAAGGTGGCGCGGCAGGCGACCCGCGTGGCGCTCTACGCCCAGGACGTGCCGGCGGCGATCCGCGCCGCCCGCTACTGGGTGGAGGAGGAGCCGGAGGCGGTCGAGGCCCATTCGACGCTCGCCCTGCTGCTGTTCCGCAACGGCCAGATGGACGAGGCGCTGCGGCAGCTCCGCCGGACCCTGGAACTCGCCGGGGAACAGCGGGGTCAGCGTTTCGCCATCATCGCCCGCCTGCTGGTCAAAGAGGAGGACGCGACCCACGCCCTCGAACTGATGGGGCGGCTGGTGTCCGAATATCCGGACGACCCGGCGGCCCGCTACGCCTATGCGCGTCTCGCCCAGGAGTACCAGCGCCTCGATCTGGCGCTGAAAGAGCTTGCCGCAGCCCTCGAACTGAAGCCCGAGTGGCCTCAGGCGGTGGTGTTGAAGGCGCAGATCCTGCTCGACCGCGGTCGGCCCGACGAGGCGGTCGAGGCGATGCGGGTGGCGGTGGAGCAGACGCCCGGGGACCGGGCGCTGCAGATCACATACGGGCGGCTGCTCGCCGAGGCGGGACGGCGTGACCAGGCGCTGGCGCACTTCGATCGTCTGCTGGAGAGATGGCCGGACGATGGCGAAGTGCTCTATACCGCGGCACTGGTCAACCTCGATGCGCGACGCTATGCGGAGGCCGAAGGGCAGTTGCGCCGGCTGCTGGAGGCCGGCCGCCGGGGGCTGGAGGTCCATTTCTACCTGGGTGTGGCGCTGATGGAGCTGGGCAGGGACCAGGAGGCGATCCAGGAGTTTCAGCGCGTGCGGGAGGGGGATCTGGCGATTCGCGCCCAGATCAGCATCTCCTCCATTCTTGCCCGGCAGGGCAAGGTGGACGAGGCGCTCCGCCAGCTCTGGCACATGCGCCCATCCGGAGAGGCCTTCACCGTCCGTCTGTTCATCGCCGAGGCGGACATCCTGCTGGAGGTGGGGCGCTACGAGCAGGCCATGGAGACTGTCAATCGCGGGCTGGAGCGCTTTCCCGACAACGTGGATCTCCTCTATTCGCGGGCCATCGTCGCCGAGAAGCTGGGGCGTCTCGACATTCTCGAGGCCGACCTCCTCAAGGTGCTGGAGATGGATCCCGACAACGCCAATGCCCTCAACACCCTCGGCTATACCCTGGCCGACCGCACCGATCGCTACGAGGAGGCGCGTGGCTACATCGAGCGGGCCTACGCGCTGATGCCCAACGAGGCGGCGATCATCGACTCCATGGGCTGGGTACTCTACCGGCTGGGCCGGCTGGAGGAGTCGCTGGAGTACCTGCAACGGGCCTGGCGCCTCGATCGCGACCCCGAGATCGGTGCCCACCTGGGCGAGGTGCTGTGGCGGCTCGATCGTCGTGACGAGGCGCGCGCCGTCTGGC
>JALTLT010000355.1 GCA_027001815.1 Gammaproteobacteria bacterium
GCATGAGGCGCCCTTCGCGGCCACGCAGGAAGGGGCCGACCAGCCGCCGGAAGAAGCGGTAGAGGGGCGAATGGATGACGTCACCGTGCCCCTCCTGGTGGGGATGGGGCCTCAGCAGCCGGTTGGAAAGCCAGGGGGTGACCACGATGGCCACCATCAACGAGATGAGCATGCCCATGCTGGCGTTGATGGGGATCGGACTCATGTAGGGCCCCATGAGACCGGTGACGAAGGCCATGGGCAGCAGGGCGGCGATCACCGTGAAGGTGGCGAGGATGGTCGGCCCCCCCACCTCGTCCACGGCGAGGGGAATCGCCTCCACCAGCGACTTGCCCCCCATCTGCATGTGGCGATGTATGTTCTCCACCACCACGATGGCATCGTCCACCAGGATGCCGATGGAGAAGATGAGCGCGAACAGGGAGACACGGTTGAGGGTGAAGCCCCACGCCCAGGAGGCGAACAGGGTCATCGCCAGGGTGATGATCACCGCCAGGCCGACGATCAGCGCCTCGCGCCAGCCGAGGGCGAAGAGCACCAGCAGCACCACGAAGGTGGTGGCGAAGACCAGCTTGCCGATCAGCTTCTTCGCCTTGTCGTCGGCGGTGACACCGTAGTTCCGGGTCACGGTGGCGTGGATCCCCTCCGGGACGAAGATCCCCTCGAGCTGTTCGAAGCGCTGGATCACCTGCTCGGCGATCTTCACCGCGTTGGTGCCCGGCTTCTTGGCCACCGCCACCGTGATCGCCGGATGGATTCCCGGCGGATGGCCCTCGGCCACCGCGGCGGCTCCGGTGCCGTGCCAGACATACTGCTCGGGTTGATCGGCGCCGCGACGGATCTCGGCCACGTCCTCCAGGTAGATGGGCGCACCGTCATGAACACCCACCACCAGGCGCGCCACCTCCTCGGCATGCTCGATGAATTCGCCCGCCTGGACCGGAATCTCCAGATTGTTGCGCACCAGCATGCCCGCATCCCGCGAGGCGTTGGCGGCGATCAGCGCCATGCGCAGATCCTCCAGCGAGATGCCGTAACCGGCCAGTCGCTGGGGATCGAGGATCACCCGCACCGCCCGCTCCGGCCCACCGATGGAGTAGACGTCACGGGTGCCGGGCACCCGCTTGAGCTCTGCCTCGATGGCGTGGGCCACCTGCAGCAGCTCATACCCTCCCCGCTCCGGATCGTCGGTCCAGAGAGTGAGGGAGACGATGGGGACATCGTCGATCCCCTTGGGCTTGATGATCGGCTGGCCCACGCCCAGATTGGGAGGCAGCCAGTCGCTCTTGGAGAAGATGGCGTTGTAGAGACGGACGATGGAGCGGGTTCGGTCCTCCCCCACCTTGAACTGGATGGTGAGGATCGAGAGCCCCGGTCTGGAGACCGAATAGACGTGCTTCACCCCCTCCAGCTCGGAGAGGATCTGCTCGGCCGGGGTCGAGATAATCTGCTCCACCTCCAGCGCCGTGGCACCCGGAAACGGTACCAGCACGTTGGCGAAGGTGACGTTGATCTGCGGCTCCTCCTCGCGCGGCGTGATCATCACCGCGAAGAGACCCAGCAGGAAACCCACCAGCGCCAGCAGCGGCGTGATCTCGGTGAGCAGGAACTTGCGGGCGATGGTGCCCGAGATCCCCATGCGCGGTTCCATGACGCTCCGCCCCCCGCTCAACGGTGCACCTGGCTGTCGGCGCCGCCGAGCTGCTCCTTCAGGCGAACACCGGCGGCGATGGGATCGAGGGCCACCCTCTCCCCCGCCTCCAGGCCGGCGAGCACCTCGATGCGGTCACCTCCTCGCGGCAGCCCCAGCCGGACCTGGCGGAAGACCACGGCGCCATCCGCGCGAACCACGTAGACGGCGGTCACCTCGCTGCGCCGCACCACCGCCCCCTGGGGGATCAGGAAGCGCTCCACCGCCCCCGTCTCGAAGGCCATGCCCACGTGCATGCCGGGATAGAGCAGGGCGATCTTCTCCGGCAGCTCGATCCGCACGCGGATGGTGTGACTGCGGGGATCGGCATAGGGGAAGATCACCATCTCCGCACGATCCAGCGGGATGCGCTCACCGTGGTTCAGCACCATGGTGACCGCGGCGTTGGCGCGTACCACCGGCATCAGGGTCTGGGGCAGATGCACCACAACCCGGAGCTTCTCCAGGGAGAGGCCCGTCATCAGCGGCTGGCCCCGATTGGCCACTTCCCCGACCTCCACGTGCCGCTGCACGACAATGCCGCTGTAGGGCGCGCGAACCACCGTGTGCTCGAGCTGTTCCTCCGCCTGACGGAGCCGCGCACGGGCCGCACGCAACTGGGCCTGGGCGGAGTCGTGATCCGCCTTGGCCTTGTCCAGCACCGACTTGGAGACCACCTTCTTGCGGTAGACCTCCTGGACCCGCCGGTACTCCGCCTCCGCCTGCCCGGCCCTCGCCTCGGCCTCCCGCAGCGAGGCGTGCGCCGCCTCCACCGCCGCCCTCTGCTCCGTGTCGCGGAATCGCAGCAGTACCTCGCCCGCCTCCACATAGTCGTCCACGTCGAAATAGATGGAGACGATCTGCCCGGAGATCTGGGCCGAGACGGTGCTCTGGTTGACCGCCTCCACCACCCCATCGAAGGTCCGGACCTGAGGCACCCGTTCCGGTGCAACCTCCAGAACCGTCGGCCCTCCCGCCGCGACCGAGAGACGGGCCACCGACCACACGAGGAACACGAAGAGAATGCGGCTTGCCATGATTTCCTTTCTCCCGTACCGGCAGGCCCTGCTGCCACTGTGCAAATTATAAGGAAACTCTGAACAATTCATCCCTGAATTGTCAGAGAACGGGAGCCGAAAAACGCGGTTTCCGGCCCCCTTGCAAAATCAGTCACCTGCGGTGATTGATTTTGGCGGCACGTCCCTGTGCCGCAGGAATCTCTGAATAGATCAGAGATTCCATAAGGGAAACTGGGCTCATCATAACAATTTTTAATGAATTAGAAAATACTGATAGAGGGCGGTGT
>JALTLT010000356.1 GCA_027001815.1 Gammaproteobacteria bacterium
CCGAAGACGATTTTTTCCGGCCCCCGGAAGGATCGGGGAAACAGTTCACGTGTTTCCTTCCCGGCGGGTCGGAAGCGATCGACGTCCACGCCGTTACAGATCTGGCGGATGCGTTCCCGGGGCACTCCGATCGGTCCGCGGAGAAAATCCTCGAACTGCTGGGAGAGCGCCACGTACCGGTGCACGAAGGGGCGGTGCAGTCGACGCAAGAGGCGGTATTTCCGCGAACTCCCCTCCATGTCGTGGATATCCCACCCATGTTCGCCGTGGATGCGCACGGGCACCCGTGCGGCGAACGCGACCGCCTGTGCCTCCAGAGTGGCGAGATTGCGGCTGTGTACCACATGGGGCCTGACCCGGCGCAGACATCGCCACAGCTTTCCGTGGAGGGAGAAATCCTTTCCCTGCCTGCGATCGAGATCAATCAGTTGTACCTCCCGCTTCAGCCGCTGCACGAAGTCGGTGTGAAAGGTCAGGGAGACGATCGTATGCTGGTACTCCCCCTCCGGAAGGTGGTTGATCAGATTGACCAGGCCGTTCTCCAGACCACCGATCGCCATCCGGTTCACCACATGAAGCACTCTCACCGCCGTCATTCCCTGCTCCCCGGACCCTTGCCGTCATGGAAACGCTCCAGGCGCCTCTCCAGGGGAGGGAGCAGCACCCGAACCAGCCTGGCCATCTCCCGACGTGTCTCCTCCGACCGATGTCCCATCGGTGCCACAACCAGCAGGGTGGCGCCCTGGGGTATCCGCCCCCGCAGAGCGTGCAGCGCCTGCAGGACCTTCGCAAGGTAGTCGCGTGCCACCCAGGTGCCGGCGATCCAGTTGGAGCGCCATACCAGCAGATCGACCGAGGCGGAGCGAAGCAGACTCTCCTCCACCGGGATCCGCAGTCCCTCCATGGTGACCAGCCGCTGGCCGGCAGAAAGCTTGCGCCAGGTGAAATCGTCTGGAGCGATCAGGAGATTCCGGGAGTTGATCATCTCGTGATCTTCCATCAGGGGACCATAGAACTCCACGAAGACACCCACCTCGTGCCCATCTCGCCGGAACCACTGGCGAAATCGGGCGGTCTGGCCAAGATATCGCGGCTCCCAGGCGATCGGCGCTCCGTCCATGGGTTGCCATCCTTCCTCCAGGACGAGGGGGGAGAGATCGATGACCGGGGGTTCGTATCGTCCCCCCTGGATCGCCTTGCTCCAGGCGGGCCACGCCAGCAACAGCACGACACCCGCCGCCACCCAGGCGGGAGAGCGACGATGCGCAACGGTAGACGCTCCCGACACGCCGCTCGTCTCCTCCGCTGGCCCGAGATCCTCGCGCCAGTAGTTCCCTACCCAGAAGAGCAGGAACATCACCAGGCCGAAGAAGACCCATCCATAGATCAGGTGATCGACACCCACGGCCAGCTTCATGCCACTGATGTGCCCCAGCATGACGATGAGATATCCGCGCAGGCCGTTGGCGAGGATCGGTACCAGAATGGAGGCGAGCACGAAGAGCAGCCGGCGGGAGAGAGAACGGTACCGCAGCCAGGCGAACAGGACCCCCAGGTTGATGGATGCAATCAGATAGCGTACGCCACTGCATGCTTCCACCACCGCCCAGTTGCCGGAGGGCAGCGCAATGAGATTCCCCTCCCAGTAGACCGGGATGCCACTCAGGCGAATGAGATTGACGGTCATCGTCGCCGTGAAGTCGATGAGGGGGGGAATCAACGCCTCGCCGGCCGGAACGGCGAAGAGCAGGTAGGCGAGCGGGAACAGCATCACCCTGAAGGCAGACCATCCGGCGACGAGCAGAAACAGTGCGGCGATCATGAGCACCACGGCGAGCTGCCGTACCACCTGGACGTCGGCCAGTTGGGCGAGAAGCCAGAACAGACCGAGAGCGACCAGCGGCAGCAAGGCCAGGGGAGCGTAGACCGGAGGCACCGCCAGCAGCCTCTCGCGGTTGCGCCAGGCGAGCCACGCGGCAACCGGCGCCACCAGAAACCCGTGGGCGAAGGTCTCCGAGCGGATCCAGATCTGGATCATGCTGTGGAAGGTGTCCCAGTAGACGACGACCAGCAGCAGCAGCAGCAGACCGAACTGCAGGAGACGGCCACGCCAGGGGGATCCGTTGGAGTACCAGGTCATGCCCCCTCCGCGCCCGCCTGCCGCAGGAGTTCCACCAGTGGCTGCAGTCTCGCCTCCCAGCCATACTCTTCACAGACCAGCCTGCGCCCTTCCTCACCCAGCTCCCGTTGGTCACCTTCCCGCAACAGACGCACAGCCTTGGCGGCGAGTTCCCGGGGAGTGTCGGCGGTCAGGCTGGAGAACCTCCCTCCATCCCGAATCCCCTCATAGGCAGCCGGGGTGGCGAGTACCGGCCGGCCCATGGCCATCGCCTCCAGGACCTTGTTCTGGATCCCGCGTGCCACGCGCAGGGGCGCCACTGCCGCCACCGCATGGGCCAGGTAAGGACGCACGTCATCCACCGCCCCGGTGACGTGCACCCCTTCCATCTGCTCCAGACGCCGCACCTCGTCACCCGGGCGGGCGCCGACGATCCAGAAACGGGCCCGGGGCACCGCATCGCGGATGGCCGGAAAGACCTCTCTGGCAAACCAGACCACGGCATCCTGGTTGGCCCAGTAATCCATCGCGCCGGTAAACACCAGCGGCGCCACATCTTCCTCGAAAGGGGAGCCAAAGTCGTGCCGAGGCGAGAAGAAATCGGTATCCACTCCGTTCTCCACGGCATGTACCCGGGCGTTCAGATCACCGGCACAGGCGTGGAAGAGTCGGGCCTCCGCCTCGCTGACGAATACCCCTACGCCGGCGTACTCCGCGACGCGCCTCTCGAAATCGAGCAGGCGTCGCCCCTCGCGACGGTAGATCCAGCCCGGGATCCCCCGGTGCCGCTCTCCATAGTCCATCCACTTCCTGGAATCCACGTCGACGAAGTCGACCACCATAGGGCAGCGAGCCGCTTCTCCCATGAGATATTGAGCCATCGGCGACGAGAAGATCAGGGCGACATCGATCCCCTTCCGCAGGTTGCGCCGCACCCAACCGTGCAGGCGGCGGGAACGGAAATAGGGGAGGCTCAGTGCCTCTCCCGTCACGAGCCCGGCCAGACTGCGCATGCGGCCCAGGCGAGGATCGAGCTTCACCAGGCACAGATCGTCGCACCACCGGGACAACTCTTCGCGGTATCGCCAATCTGCCGGATCGTCGACGAAGGCTCCCAGCGAGATCCGATACTCCCCCGCCAACCGCTTGAGGATATGGAATGAACGGATCTTGTCCCCCTTGTTGGGAGGGTAAGGAATCCGATGGGAAAGAAACAGCAGCCTCTTCTCCACACCCTACCCCAGATTTCGTGACAACAGAGGACCCAGCCGGTTGGCGAGCGGGAGCGGCAGCCGCTTCCAGGCGGCGATAAAGAGCTGGTACCTGGGATTGAGAGGATTGATATCCGGGATATGACGCGCCTTCACCAGGTGATACTGGTAGGAGAGAGGTTGGGGTTGGAACCCCCAGTTCTTCTTGAAACTGTAGGACCCGGTCCCCTTCTTGCTGCGCCCGTAGTCGAACAGTCGGCAGCCCCGGTCCGCCGCACGGCACATGACGTTCCAGTACATGAAGTCATAGGCCTTCAGACGCCGGGCCTCCGGAGTGCCCCCCCCATAGTACGGAAGTACCTCGTCACGGAAATAGAAGCTCAGCACCGCGGCCAGCGGCTCACCCTCGGCACTTGCGGCAACGGTCACCTCGGCGCGTTCACCGAAGATCTCCAGGAGCGCCTCGAAATAGCGACGCGGAAAGACGGGTGTACCCAGGTTACGCACACTCTCTGCATAGATGGGAAAGAAACGGCGGACGTGGCGATCGACCTCGCTCGTCAGACCCGCCTTGATCCCCTTGCGCACCATGGCCCGCTGCTTGCGCGGGATCTCCTTGAGGTTCACCTCGTGATCGGCCTCGATGGCCTTGCGGAAAGTGACATAGAGATCCTTGGTGGGCCAGTCGTCGTTGCCCCGCTGCAGATTGCGCAGCTCGAGAAAATCGACACCCAGTCGATCGGCCAGAGACGCGGCTTCCTGCTCCAGTCGGTGACGCGCATCCTCTTCCACGGCCGCCACGCCCCCGTAGACACAGAAGGGCGTAGAGGTGAGGGCATCGCCAAACAGCCGGCTGCGCACCCGCACCAGGGGGAGAACGCCGACGACGGAGCCATCCTGTTCCGCCATCAGGTAGCGGGTGGCATGACCGAACGTCCCCCCGATCACCCTCTCCCACTCGCTTCGATGGAAGAAGGTCGCGGAGGGACACGAATCGACAAACCGGTCCCAGGCCACCCGCCCTCCCTCATCCAGTTCCCTGATCCTCAGCACCTCGTACCCCTCGCCTCACTCACCTCGAAGAACCTCCAGCGGAACCACCGGATACTCCCGCCCAAGAAACACCTCGTCCATGCGTCCCCAGCGAAAGTCGCGCAGAAGTCTTTTCAGTCGCCCTTCCATCCGCCCGAGATTGATGTAATGGCGAAAACGCGACCTGGCGGAAGCCTGGTGCTGGCGTGGCTGTTCCGGGTCGATTTCCCAAGGGTGGAAATAGAACACCCCCGGCTCTCCGTCTCCTCGATTGACCCCCATCAGCATCCTGCGATAGAAGCGATATGGCAGGAGACGGAAATACCCCCCTCCGCCTCCCGGAAACCGCCTCCCGGCGACCCGGGCGGTGGTGATCGGCACCTCGACGATGCCATCCTCCCCACCGACCCGGAAAGGGAAACGGGGTGCCTGTGGCATCCCGTAGAGATCGTGACGGATGGGATAGATACTGGAACTGTATCTGTGCCCCTCCTCTCGCAGCACGTCGAGAGCCCAGAGGTTGTCGCGATTTATCGAATAACTGGCCGCACGGTATCCGAGTACCTCGGTGCCGCCGAGATCCTCCAGCAATCTCTTGGTCCGCCGCACGTCTTCTGCAAACTGGTGGCGGTTCTGCCGGGAGACACGAACATGCTCATAGCCGTGACTGGCCAGTTCGTGCCCTTCATGCACGATCTCCCTCACCAGGCCAGGCGCACGTTCGGCCACCCACCCGAGCATGAAGAAAGTCGCCTTCACTCCCGCTTCGGCGAAAAGTTCCAGGATACGGGAGGTGTTCTGCTCGACTCGCAGCGGAAGCCGATCCCATTGGTCTCGGCCAATACACGTCTCGAAGGCGGAGACATGAAAGTAGTCTTCCACGTCAACGCTCATCGCGTTAATCATCCGGTTTCTCCTCGACGGGCCCCGTTCCGATGATCCTCATTCCATGATGGTCGCGGGACCCGGATCGAACCCAAGTTGACGATCACAAGAGCCGTGCGCGCGGGCACCTACTTCATCGACGACAATCGTTGAAGGAGCTGCTGGGCGTGATAGAGGATCGCCTCTATTCGCTCCACCCTCTCTTCGAGAGTGCCCCGCGCCCGGTGAGTGGTGCCTTGCGACTCCGTGGCCGGTGACGGCATCGCCGGACCCTCCGCGGTGGCATCCCGCGTGTGGACCTCTTCCTGCAACTCGAGGAGCGTCTGTGACACCAGTTTGCGATCGATGGTGTGGGTCTCTTCCAGGTAGGCCGTCAACAGCAGTCGATCGCATAGCAGATTGATCTGTCGCGGAATTCCGCCACTATGATCGTAAATCAGTTCGTAGGCCTCCTCCGTCAGGGAGGGATCGCCTTTCCAGCCGGCCACCTTCAGACGGTGCTCGATATATGCCCCGGTCTCCTGCAGGTCCATGGGACCGAGGTGATAGGAGGCGATCACCCGTTGCCGCAACTGCTCGAGCTCCGGCTTGCGCAGGATGTCGCGAAACTGCCGCTGGCCGAGCAGAAAGGACTGGAACAGGGGACGATTGCCCATCTGGAAATTGGAGAGCATGCGCAGCTCTTCCAGCGCCGCATAGCCGAGGTTCTGCGCCTCATCCACGATCAGCAGCATCCTCTTTCCCTGCTCCGCCTGCTCCTGCATGTGACGCTGCAGACATTTGAGCAACGCCCCCTTGCCCGTATTCTCATGAGGAATATCGAACGCATTGGCCACCATGATCAGCAGGTCGTCCGCCTCGAGCTGCGTGGAGACCAGATCAACTGCAACGAGATCCTGCTGCCCTTCGAGTTCATGCAGCAGCGACTTGACCAGCGTCGTCTTGCCGGAACCCACTTCACCAGTCACCACGATGAATCCCTCGCCTTGCTGCAGACCGTAGCGAAGATAGGCCAGGACCCGCTTGTGGCCACTGGAGCCGAAGAAGAACTCCGGGTCCGGGCTGAGCTGGAAGGGACGCCGTGCAAGTTTGAAAAATGATTCGTACATATCAGTATTCCAGCCTCACCCTGGCGAAGATTCGGTTCTCCGTGTAGTCGGAGGCCCCGTCACGATCGTCTCTTTGCGCGCGGCTCAGCCCCGTCTGGAGGCGTAACCGCTTCGACAGGTTACGTGTCAATACCAGCGACAGACGCACCAGCCGCTCATCGAGAGTGGAGTCCGAATACTCTCCGATACGTGCATAGATCTGAGTGGTCAGATCCGAGCGCCTGCCGAGTGAAAGTCTCCAGGAGGCGGTTCCTCCGTAACGGGTTTCGTCGTTTTCGCTGAGAAGATAGGTCCGATCCTCGCGATAGGTGGAGAGCGCGATGGAGTTTCGCCTGCCCTGGAGAGCTATCGTGGCCCACCCCCGTTTGCGCAGGAACTCCTCGTCCGTCAGCACGTACACTTCACCGGTAAATTCCCAGAAGGTGCCATCATCGGTCGAACACTCGAAAGAGTAGGTATTGGTCTCCTGATCCCAGCAATTTCCCAGAAGCTCCATCTGCTGATAGGTCGTCACCTCCTCGAAGTAGCCTATCCGGTAGCTGGCATGCCTTCGGTTGATGGCCACGTCCGCCGTCCAGCTCGTACCGGGATTCGAACCTACCGTCCTGTCGTACCAGTTGACCCTTGCATAGGTGTTGGCAGTGGGCTGCAAGGAGAGTGACGCCCGCTTGTAGCGACCCCCCCCGAGCAGGGTGGCACTGAAACGCCTGGAGGGACGCCACCCCAGTCCCCCACCCCAGTAGCTGCCGTTGTTGAAACGCTGGGCATCGCTGCCCTCGGAGTCACGATACTCGTAACCCACCTCGGCCACGAGATCGAGCTTCCTGGTGGCACTGTACCCGGTGGTGGCCAGTGCCGAACGCGTCGATATATCGTAGGAAGTGGAACGTAGCGACCGATAACTCCGGTAGGAGGCGCCCCATCGAAGCCGTCTGAGACGCTCTCCGCTGGCCGCGCGCAAGAGGAAGGAGTCGTTTCGGGAGTTGGACAGGTCACCGGAGTATCTCACCCAGTCCCGGCGCAGGCGACTCTCCACATCGACAAGCGTACCAAAGCTGTGGCGCAGCACGGGCTCGGCACCGAATCTCTTGACATCGGTACGCTTCCCTCCCGAGATGTTGTCGTAACCGCTCTGGCCGCTGGTGAGGTCCTGCAGTTGCGAAATGGAGCCGGTTACGCCGATACTCAGCCACTCCTCCACCAGCTTGCGCGAGGCTTCGAGACGCCCCTGCTGATAGGTGTTGTTGCGGTCACTGTCCGAGGAGTAGAAAAGGCTCTGGAGCCGGTAGTCCAGATACAGGTCGGTACGCGAGCCGGTCGCCTGGTAGTGAACCGCCGGCGCCACTTCCGTGACCCAGCTCGCCTCCTCCTCCCCATCGGCAGCGAGGTTGATGTTGCTCGACCATGTTTCCGCCACTTCGAGAAGAGGAGAGACGGTGGTCTCCGCCCGCAACGGCGCGGAAGCGGCCATCACCGCGGCCAGGGGAAGAATCCAGCCGAACCCGGACAGAGAGGCAGGAAAACAGCGGACATGCCCCTCCGCTCTACGAGTTCCCATAATAGGCACCGTAGTATCCACCGCCAAGCTGCCGACGGGCCTTGTTGAGTACCATGCCCACGACCTTGTCCTCGTCGAGGAGGGAGATTGCCTCCTTGATCATCCTCTGCTCCGTACTGCCGGCTTCCACTACCACGAGGACCTGCCCGACGAAGTTGCTGAGGGCGGCAGCCTGGGTGCTGAGCAGCAGCGGTGGTGCATCGAACAGCACGATGCGATCCGGATAGCGCCGGGAGAACTCGGCGGAGATGCGATGCATCTTCTCGCTCGTGAGCAGCTCCGTCGCCTGGGGGTGCGGCTGACCCGCCGGCACCACCCGCAGTTTGGAGAAGTTCGTCCGGAACATCACGTCCTGGATCTCGACGCCGCTGTCCTGGAGTACGTCCGTGAGGCCCGGCCTGTCCGCCAGACCGAGAATCCGGGAAAGGGAGGGATTGACCAGGTCGCAATCCAGCATCAATACCGTGGTATCCCGTTCCATGGCGAGACTGAGCGCCAGGTTGAGGGCGGTAAAGGTCTTGCCCTCACCCGGCAGGGCACTGGTCACCATCACCAGGTTTCCATACTCCACGCTCACCGCCCCCTTGCCGAAAGCGTTCCTCATGATCGGCCGTTTCAGGCGACGGTACTCCTCGGCCAGCACGGTCGCGGACGAGATCGGCGTGAGATAGCCCTTTAGCTGCAACTGCTGGAAATCGAGCTTGATGAGCGGGAGCGCGCCCCCCGTCTGCGCCTCCTCCTCCCCCTCGGGAACCCGTGGATCGCCATCACTCTCCACGGCAGCGGACGATGAAGGCATCTCCTCGATCGTCGCCACACCAGACTCGCCGCCGGGCTGCCGGGTCTGAAGCTGGCCTGCCTGGGCCAGTTTCTCCATCACCTTTTCGATACTGCTCATAAGAGATTTCTCATCGCTGCGAAGAGGGCGCCACCCGGCCCCTGGCCGGATACCACGAAAAGGACCCCGACGTAGATCAACAGCAAGCCTCCGGCCGCAATCAGGTACGCGCCGAGTTCGAGACGCCGGCGCATCAACAGCTCCGGCGTCCACACCCGGGAGATGGACCCGAACACCGGAAAATCACTGAGCGCCCGCAGGGCGGAGACGTCGTATACCGCCGGCCGGAGCTGGGAGAGCAGAAATGCCACCGCCACTCCCAGGCCCAACCCGGCCACGAGCGCAAAGGAATCGAACAGCATCCGGTTGGGCCCCACCGGTTTCGAGGGCACCCTTGGAGGATCGATCACCTTGAATCGGACACTTTCACCCGTCTGGTCGACACTCTCCGAGATCCGCGCGGTCTCCCTCCGCTTGACCAGGTCGTCGTAGTTGGCCTTGTGGATGGCGTAGTCGCGGTTGAGGCGTGTCAACTGTGCCTCGATCTCGGGAACGGTATCGATGGAGTGTTTCAGTTCCGCCACTCGCGACTCGTACTCCTGAACCCGCACCCGCAACGAAGCCACTTCCGCCTCGGCCTGGCCCGCGGCGATCTTTATCTGCTGATAGACCGGGTTTTCGGCGAGGTTGCGTGGCTCCTCCACGGGCTCGGGTTCCTCGATGACCACCTCGGGCTCTGCCGCCTGCCGCTCCGCCTGGCGCTTCTTCAACGTCTCGATGGAGTTGCGCAGGGTGATCACGTCCGGATGCTGATCTGTGTATCGCAGAAGAAGGGTCTGCAGCTCCTCTTCCAGGGCGAGGATCTGCGGATCACTCGCGGGGAATGCACCACCACCGCCCCCCCTCCGCGCGCTGGGGGCGGTCACCTTGTCGGGATTGTCACGGCTCCACGGGCGGCCCGCGAAACCGAACACCGGCTCCTCCCCCATCAACTGACCGCGCAGGGCGGCGAGCCGCTGCTCCGCCTCCCGCAACTCGAGGCGCGCCTCCTGAAGCTGCGCGGTCGCCCGTTCCAGGCGCTGGAAATAGCTCTGCCCCGAAACCATGATCCCCTGGTAACGCCGTTTGAACTCCTTCAGGCGGTTCTCGGCTTCGACCAGCTTGGCCTCGTACTCCTTGATCTGCTCGTCCAGAAACTTCTGCGCCACATCGGTCTGCTGGCGCGAATCCCCCAGGGTGGTCTCGATCAGGACGTTCAACGTCGCCTGCACCACCCGCTTGGCCACCTCCGGATCGGTATCGGTATAGGTGATGGTGTAGAGATTCTCGCGCCGGGTGCTGCCGAGGCGGATGTTGCCCGCCAGCCGCGAAAGCAGCGTCTCCATCTCTGCATCACTCTTGGCGACGAGATCGAGATCCGCCGCCCGTACCACCTTCTCGAGGTTGGGACGGCTGAGAAGGGTGCGCGTCATCATCTGCAGGCGCTGCTGCACGTTGCTCTCGATGGCGATACCCCGCAGGAGAGGCCTGAGGATGCTGTCGGTATCTGCGAACACGCGCGCACTCGCCCGGTATTCATCGGGCATTCGAGACACCATGATCCAGCCGACGACGGCCACCACCCAGGCGACCGACATGGCATACCAGCGATAGCGCCAGATGCCACGCAGGTAGTTCATCAGGGTTGCAAGAAGTTCATCCATCTCTACACACCGCTTGATACTCCTGGTTCACTTCCGCCCCCGGCAGACCATTCAGAACCACGCTTCGGGGATGATGAGGATGTCTCCGGGAGCCATTTCGATATTGGCGGAGATGTCACCATCACGTATCAGATCATCCAGACGGACGCGAAAGCTGCTCTCCTCTCCGTAGATCTTTCGAACGATCCTCGCACGATTCCCGGCCGCGTAGTCCGTGAGCCCGCCCACCGCAATCATCACATCCAGCAGGGTCATGTGTGCCTGATAGGGAAGCGACTGCGGATTGGCCGCCTGGCCGATGACCCTGATCTGGCCGCTGTACTGTCCGACGAAGCGGGTCACCGTGATGGTCACCACGGGATTCTTGATGTACCTGGAGAGGAGCTGCTCCATCTCCCTGGCCAACTGGGCCGGCGTCTTGCCGGTGGCCACCACATCCTCTACCAGAGGCGTGGTGATCCTCCCGTCGGGTCGAACCGGCACCGAGGTGGAGAGATCGGGATTACCCCACACGAACACCTTGAGGTTGTCACCCGGGCCGATCAGGTACTCCGGCACCGCTGCCCTGGTACCCGCGGTCGGGAGATCGGTCTCCTCCCCCCCACCGAAGGAAGAGCAGGCCGATATCAACAGAGAAAGGACAACGATCGCGATCTTCGAAAACACGGAATGGCTTCGGAACATGGCTTTTCACTCCAGATACGGTTTCCCCCGGGACCGGATCGACAGCCGGTTCGGCACGGCGACGCGGTAGCGTTCCACTGGCAGGGCGAATATCCCGCCTCATCCAGTCGTTTTGTCATGAATTATGGATTTGAGGAATCTCTGATTCATTCAGGGATTCCTGCGGCACAGGGATGTGCCGCCAAAACCGATCACCGCAGGTGATCGATTTTGCAAGGGAGCCGAAAACCGCGTTTTTCGGC
>JALTLT010000357.1 GCA_027001815.1 Gammaproteobacteria bacterium
CTCAAGAACGTCACCTACAACGAGCCCTTCTTTCCGGGACACTTCCCGCAGAGCCCCGTCTTTCCCGGGGTCCTGATTCTCGAGGCGATGGCCCAGGCGACCGGCATCTACGCGGTCAAGAAGAGGGGATATCTTCCCCAGGACAACATGGTCTACTACTTCGTCGGTATCGACAAGGCACGCTTCAAGCAGCCGGTGGTGCCGGGGGACCAGATGATCATCACCATGCGCCACCTGCGCACCAAGCGCGGGATCTGGCTCTTCGAGGGTGATACCCGGGTCAACGACAAGGTGGTCTGTTCCGCCAGTGTCATGTGTACAGAGAAGGAAGTGGAGGCTTGATCGATCCGCGGGCCATCGTCGATCCCGGCGCGGAACTCGCCGCGGGGGTCGAGGTGGGCCCCTTCGCCATCGTCGGTGCAGGAGTGGTGGTCGGAGAAGGGAGCTCCATCGGCGCCCATGCGCAGATCACCGGCCCCGCCCTCATCGGCCGTGACAACCGCATCTATCCCTTCGCCTCCATCGGTTGTGATCCCCAGGACAAGAAGTACCGTGGTGAGGAGACCCGCCTCGAGATCGGCGACGGCAATGTGATTCGCGAGTACTGCACGATCAGTCGCGGCACCGGCGACGGCGGCGGCGTGACCCGTATCGGCGACCACAACTGGATCATGGCCTACGTCCACGTGGCCCACGACTGTCTGGTGGGCAGTCATACCATCTTCGCCAACAGCGCCTCGCTGGCCGGTCACGTGGAGGTGGAGGACTGGGTGATCCTCGGTGGCTTCACCCTCGTGCATCAGTTCTGTCGTATCGGCGCCCACGCCTTCACTGGAATGGGCAGTGCCATCAACATGGACGTGCCACCCTACGTCACCGTCTCCGGTCAGCCCGCCTCGCCCCACGGCATCAATGGTGAGGGGTTGAAACGGCGCGGTTTCACGCCGGATGCGGTGCGCCACATCCGGCGAGCCTACAAGATCCTCTACAAGTCGGGACTGCGTCTGGAAGAGGCGCGGGCGCGAATCACCGAGATGGCGGCGGAGGTACCGGAGCTGGAGCCGCTGGCGCGGTTTCTGGAGAGGGATGGGCGGGGTATCCTCCGCTGAGCCGATGCGTATCGCCATCGTCGCCGGGGAGAGTTCCGGCGATCAGCTTGCCGCCGGCCTGATTCATGCACTCCGCGAGCGCCGGCCAACGCTCCACTTCGAGGGGGTCGCCGGGCCGCGCATGCAGGAGGCCGGCTGCGAGACCATCGCCCCCATGGAGCGCCTTTCGGTCATGGGGCTGGTGGAGGTGTTGCGCCATCTGCCGGAACTGCTCTCCCTGCGCCGCGCCCTGGTGCGCCGTTATCTCGAGG
The DNA here is from genome assembly GCA_027001815.1 of Gammaproteobacteria bacterium. Classification (GTDB taxonomy): domain Bacteria; phylum Pseudomonadota; class Gammaproteobacteria; order JALTLT01; family JALTLT01; genus JALTLT01. The sequence continues at coordinate 1,361 of JALTLT010000357.1, forward strand.
ACCCTCCCGAACTCTTCATCGGCGTCGACGCCCCCGATTTCAACCTCGGTCTCGAGGCGGCTCTGCGGCGGGCGGGCATCCCTGTCGTCCACTACGTGAGTCCCTCGGTCTGGGCGTGGCGGCAGGGACGGGTGCGCCGCATCGCCAGTGCGGTCGACCGCATGCTGACGCTGTTTTCCTTCGAGGCCGATTTCTATCGGCGGCACGGTGTCGATGTCCGCTTCGTCGGTCACCCCTTCGCCGACGCCATTCCCCTCCGGGCCGACCGGGCAGCGGCCCGCGAGGCCCTCGACATCCCCGGGGGGGGTGAGGTGGTTGCCCTCCTGCCCGGCAGTCGGCGGGGAGAGGTGGGGCGGCTCGCCGCCCCCTTTCTCGAGACTGCCAGGCGCCTGGCGGCGATGCGGCCGGGTCTCCGTTTCCTGGTGCCGCTGGCCAGTCGTCCAGTGGGTCACATCTTCGAGCGGGAGCTGCAGCGGGTGGGCGGGGAGCTGCCCGTGCAGACCGTGCAGGGGAGGGTTCGCGAGGTGCTCGCCGCATGCGACGTGGTGCTGGCCGCGTCGGGTACCGTGACCCTTGAGGCGCTGCTCTTCAAGCGGCCGATGGCGGTCGCCTATCGCCTTTCCCCCCCCACCTATCTGCTCCTCAAGGGGCTGAGGATGATCAAGGTGGATCATGTCAGCCTGCCCAACCTGCTCGCCGACTCTCCCCTCGTCAAGGAGTTCCTGCAGGCGGATGTTCAGCCCGCGGCGATGGCTGCGGAACTGGAACGGCTGCTGGAGCTGCCGGAGGAGGAGCGGAGAGAGTGGCTCGCAGCGTGCGATGCCATCCACCGCTCGCTCAGAAAGGATGCGGACCGTCGAGCCGCCGATGCGGTACTGGAACTCATCGATGGTGAACGGAGGTGATGCGGCTCAGAAACTGAGGCGGTAACCCAGGTGGAACCAGTACATGTGGTTGTCCTGCACCGCGTCGGAGAGTTGCAGGTTGGACCATTCGCCACCCACCTCCGCCTCCACCTGCTGGCGGCGGGCGAAGCGGTAATCGAGTCGCACCGAGGGTGAGAGAGTGATCTGGGCACCGTCGTCCACCCGGTTGTCGCGCAGATCGAGACGTAGTCGGGGGTTGATGCGCAGCCCCCGACCGAGCGGGAATCGGCTGTTCACGCTCAAGGAGAGGGTGTCCGCGGAGTCCGTGTCGGAGTAGCGCATGCCGAGCAGGGTACTGTCCCCATCCACCAGCAGGTCGCTGCCGATGAGCTGGAGACTGAGAAAGAGGTCCGGTCCTGTGGCCGGTATCCCCTCCACTCCTCCCGAGGTGACGGTGGCCGTGGTGCGGGTGACGGTGAGGTCACCGCTGAGCGTGAAGCGGTCGGTGAGGGGCCGGGAGAGGCCTGCGGAACCGCTGGTGGTGACGGAGGTGCGGTCCAGGGCGAGCTGGCGGGTCTCCTCCTCCGAGTGGCTGCGCAGGAAGGTATCCATGGTCACGTCTCCCTGGCCGATGAGGGCGTTGCCGAGGGTGAGCATGGGGCTGGTGCGGCAATCGTAGCGCCAGTGGAAAGAGGTGCGTCCAGGCAGGCTCCAGTTGCCGAACAGCATGAAGATATTGAGCCTGTTGAAAGAGGTGTCGTAGTCGAGAAGACCGAAGAGGGAACGCCCGTCCCGCAGGTAGCGTAGCTCCAGACCCACCGCCTGGCGGTCGGTGACCCCGGCCACCTGTTGATGGAAGAGGTAGCCGGTGGTGCCCCAGGCCTTGTCGGAGGTACTCAGTTCCACGCTTGTACCGAGGAAGAGACGCTCGCTGTCGGGACCCTCCTCGGTGCTCCGCACCGGCAGGCCGGTGACCGCGGTGAGGCGGGTCCGTTGGTTGATCCGCCACCCCCCCCACAGGCCATCGAAACGTCCCATCACCCCTCCAGAGGAGCTGTTCTGACGGCCGGCGCGCAGCTTGAGACGATGGTCCGCATCGGAACCCTCCAGGTAGAGATAGCTGACCCGGGCGCCGCTGTTGTCGCCTCCGTCGAGAAAGTCGTTGGTGTAGCCGGCGGTGACGCGGCCCCCCAGATCGTAGTCGTCGGTGCGCAGCCGGCTGTGGAGATCGAGGTCGGAATAGAGGGCCGACTGGGTCACCACTTCGTTGCTGTCCGAATTGAAGTTGTTCTGGTCGCGCCGGTAGTACTGGGAGAAACTTCCGCGGCTGTTCCAGCGCAGGCGACTCGGCGAAGGGGGCTCCCCGCGGGCCGCCTTCGGTCGCTTGCGGGCGGTGAGGATCGCCGCCAGGCGCTGGCGGACACGACCGGCACCCTCTCCCTCCGGATATCGCTCCAGGTAGTGTCGGTATTCCGCCTTGGCGTGGGCGAGCTGGCCGTTGCGCTCGCGGGCGAGACCCAGATATTCGAGCGCATCCCGGGTGTACGGGTTCTCCGGCATGCGCAGTACCTTGGTGTAGAGCTGGATGGCGCGGCTCCACTCCTTGCGCACCATCGCCTGACGCGCTTCCTCCATCAGCTCCGCCACCCGTCGGAACTCTCCCTCTGCAGGGGGAACCGGCGACGGCAGCCGGGCCTCTTCCCGGGTAGAGGGCGCCACGGCCGCCGTCTCCTTCGCGCGTGACCCGAACAGGATGCTGAGCCGTCCCCCGGCCGGATCCGGCAACACCCGAGTCGGGGTCGTGCGGCGGAAGCGGATCACCAGGTTGCCACCGCTGCCGTTGACGGAGGCGGTGAACTGCACCTGTTCGATCCAGTGCCGCTCGTCGGGGGCCCAGCTCCAGGAGCCGACCGGCTCTTCGGGACGCGGGTTGTGCAGCAGGATGGAGAGGGTGCGCCCCTCCCCGCCACTGGAGTGGCCGACCGGGTTGAGGGGAGGAGTGAAACGGATCACCAGCCTTCCACCGCGGGCGCCGGTGGCGAGTTCGATGTCGGCCGAATCCCCGCCCACGCTTTCCGCCCGGACCGGCGATAGCGAGGTCAGCGCGAGGAGCGTGACGAAGAGCAGCGGAAGGGGGAGACGGTTCATGGCGCAGGGTCTCACCGGTGGCGATCCTGACGGACCGGCATCATGGAGATCTCGATGGAGCGGATGTCCCGTCCCTGACCGACGCGGAATTCCATCGGGCCGGTGAAACGGATCTCCAGGAGCAGGCGGCCGTCGGTGGCCGTCTCGAGGGTCACCTGGGAGAACCATTCGGTGTCGTCGCCGTGTGCGTCGATTCCCTCCCTCTGCAGGGGAAGTCGGGAGAGGGGCTCGCAGGGGGGAGGCGCCTCCACCTCCACCAGCAGCAGGCTGCCCCGCGCCGGAGGATGGTGAAGGAGATAGCGCACGGGGCAGTTGAACTGTACCCTTAGCACCCCGCGACCGAGGGTGGTCTCCTCGACCTGCGCCCCGGAGAGGAGGTGTCCAGAGACCGGCTGGGCGGACGGGCCCTTCCAGAGCATCCCCACCGCCAGCACCAGGAGTGGCAACAGGAGGCGCCTGGCCCGAAAATTGTGTGAAGCCGCTTGATATTGCATTCGAGTTTGTCCTTACAAACAGAATATTCCGTATATTGAAGGGTGACGATCTGTTCCCGGCCCGCTCTGCCGGTGTCTGCACGCCTGGGGCGCCCGATTGCACCGCTTTTCGTTCAAGCCGCAGCGATGGCTACGCCTTGCGCTTCAGGGTGGCACACTCGAACGCGCCAGACGCACATCCATCCGGTAGCTTCACGCAACTTTCGGGCTAGCCCGGATATTGCACCAAGGATCCGGTTTCAGGGTGAAGCTGGCGAAGCAGATTGGACGATCGTCCGAAAAAGCATAGCGGTGGCTATGGTTTGAGGAGGATCGTTCAATATGCGAAGCCAGATTCGGTCTGAAACCGGATAGGCACAAACCGTACCTCGGCCATTGCCTCGATCATCGCTCCAGCCCAATCATTTCAAGATGGAATCTCCATCACTCGCGCCGCCTTGGCGCAATATCCGGGCTAGTCATCGAACTTGGGATCGCTGACATGGTGTTTGCCCGTGCGGAACTTCTTGATCTTGGTAAAGGTGTCATCGGTGTACTCGTGGCAGGAGCCGGAGCAGTCCCGCAGCTCGCTCACCGTGTAGTAGATGCGGGGGTTGTCGGTCTTCTTGTGCTCATCCCTCTCATAATCGTCTGCATGGCATCCCGCGCAGTCGGGCTGATAGGCGGGGAACCTCCAGGTCACCGTCTCGCTGTTTCCGCCGTGACACTCGGTGCAGCCGAGCTGGCGGCGATGGTCGCCGGGGTAGGCCGCAGATCGGTGGATGAAGGTGAGAGGGGTCCAGCCATCGACGGAGTGGCAGTAGTCGCACTCGCGGCTGGTGACGAAGTGGCCCAGCGGCTTGCCGGTGGCGGTGGAGCCGTTGTGGCAGCTCGAACAGCTTCCCGTCACGTTGTCGTGGTCGAAGAAGGCCGGCGTCCAGGCGTTGGTGGAGTGGCATGCGTCGCACTCCGCCGTGGTCTGGATGTGGTCGGCGGGCTTGCCGGTGGCGGTGGTGCCGTTGTGGCAGCTCGAGCAGGTACCCGGTGCCACGTCGGCGTGGTCGAAGACCGCCGGCGTCCAGGCGTTGGTGGTGTGGCAGTCGTCGCAGTTGTCGCTGCTCGGAATGTGATCCGCCGGCTTGCCGGTGGCGGTGGAGCCGTTGTGGCAGCTCACGCAGGTGCCGAGAACATCCGCGTGATCGACCCGGATCACCGGCGTCCAGGTGGTGGTGCCGTGGCAGTCCTCGCAGAGGTTGTTGGTGGGGATGTGCTCGGCGCTCTTGCCGGTCGCCGTCACCCCGTCGTGGCAGCTCGCGCAGTTGCCGGTGACGGTGGTGTGGTCGAAGATCGCCGGCACCCAGGCGTTGGTGGAGTGGCAGAGGTCGCACTCGGCGCTGGTCGTCAGATGATCGGCCGGCTTGCCCGTCGACCAGGTGCCGTTGTGGCAGCTCGAGCAGGTGCCGGGGGCCACGTCGGCGTGGTCGAAGACCGCCGGCGTCCAGGCGTTGGTGGTGTGGCAGTCGTCACACTGGTCGCTGGTGGGCATGTGGGAGGCCCCCTTCCCGGTGGCGGTGGTGCCGTTGTGGCAGCTCACGCAGCTCCCTGTCACCTCGGCGTGGTCCATGCGGATCACCGGGCTCCAGGTGGTGGTCGAATGGCAACCCTCGCACACCTGGGTGGTGGCCAGATGGTCGCCCGGCTTGCCGGTGGCGGTGGTGCCGTTGTGGCAGCTCGCGCAGGAGGAGGTGATGGTGTCGTGGTCGAAGGTGGCCGGTGACCAGGCGAAGGTGGTATGGCAGACGTCGCACTCGCCGGTGGTCGGAATGTGGTCACCCGGCTTGCCGGTGGCGTAGTAGCCGTTGTGGCAGGAGGCGCAGGTGCCGGCGGCCACGTCACGGTGATCGAACACCGCGGGAATCCAGGCGTTGGTGGTGTGGCAGTCGTCGCAGTTCTGCTGGGTGGGCATGTGGTTCATGGGCTTGCCCTTGGCGGTGGTGCCGTCATGGCAACTGGCGCAGGTACCCAGCACGTCGGCGTGATCCACCCGTGGCACGGTGGCCCAGGTGGTGGTGATGTGGCAGTCCTCGCAGATCGGTGTGGAGTTGATGTGTTTGCCGGTCTTGCCGGTGGCGGTGGTGCCGTTGTGGCAGCTCGCACAGGCCGTGGCGATCCCCTTGTGATCGAAGATCGCGCCGCTCCAGGAGAGGGTCTTGTGGCAGTCGTCGCACCGGTTGCCGCTCTGGACGTGGTTCGGCCCCTTGGCGGCGGCGGTCACGCCGTTGTGGCAGTGTTCGCACCGGCCGTTGACCGAGGTGTGGTCGACGAAGGCGATGGCGCTCCAGCGATCCTGATAGTGGCACTCTCCGCACCGGCGGGTGGTGGGCATGTGAGAGGCGGGCATGGTGGAGGCCTCCACCGGTCCGCCGGGGACGTGGCAGCCCCCGCAGCTCCTTGGCGTACCGCGGAACAGGCCGGTGGCGTGGCACTGTTCACAGTCGACCCGCTGGTGGGCCCCCTCCAGAGGGAAGCCGGTGGTGAAGTGGTCGAATCCGGCGGTGAATGCCGGGGGGGAGAGCAGCAGCAGGAGGAGGGCGAGGAGCGGTCGCGCCCCTGTACCGTGTCGGTTCGGGGTCGAAGGTGTGGTGCGATTCATGGTCTGCTGCCTCCCATCTGAAACGTGCCGAAGGTCTCGGTTCCGTGACACTGGCTGCATCGACTTCCAAAACGTCCGTCATGGGCATCGTCTCGTGCATGACAGAAGAGGCACTCGGCCGATTTCTCTTCGGCGGGTTCGCCGTTCCGGTGACAACGGTCGCAAGCGAGCGGACGGTGCGCCCCCTCGAGCGGGAATTCGGTCTGGCGGTCGTGATCGAAATCCCACAACCGCCAGTCGTTTGGGTTGTGACACGCCTGACAGGCCCGTCCCAGGCTCTCCCCGTGGGCATCGTCGTCACGGTGGCAGGACCAGCAGTCGCCGGCCGTGCCCTCGAACCGGTTTTCCACGTGGCACGCCTCGCAGGGGGTGACGGCGTGGATGCCGATCAGGGGGAAGTGGGTCACGTCGTGGTCGAAGCGGACACGCTCGATCCAGCTCCGCTCGTCGTGGCACCGGTCGCACCGCTCTCCCTGCTTGCGCCTGTGGATGTCGTCCAGGGCGTGACAGGCGTAGCAGCGTCCCTCCAGCCCCGGCTTCTCCGAGCCGGGGAGGTGACACTCGTTGCAGCGGAGCTTCTCGTGTGCGCCCCGCAGCGGGAAATCGCTCTCGTCGTGATCGAAGCGGTTCTCGCCCCACCGAGTCGGGGAGTGACACTCCTGGCACTCGTCGCCGTTGGCGCCGCGGTGCTCGTCCTCCTTGCGGTGGCAGGCGATACACCGCTTGTCCAGCTTCTCCTCGAAGACGGGCCGGTTGCCGTGGCACCCCTCGCAGGTGGCCTTGCGATGGTTGCCGCTCAGGCGAAATTCGGTGTCGCGGTCGTGATCGAAGCGCACCTTCTTCCACTCGCCGGTGGCGTGGCACTCCTCGCACCTGCGGCCGAACCGGCCATCGTGCCGGTCGTCCACGCCATGACACCCCACGCACTCCCGGGGCAGATCCCGGTAGCGCTGGGCGGGATGGCAGCTTGCACAAAGTACCTGGCGGTGTCTGCCCGTGAGGGGGAACCCGGTCTCCTCATGGTCGAAGCGGTTCCTCTTCCAGGTACGGTCGTCATGGCAGTCGGAACACTTCTCACCCAACTCCCCGCGGTGGCTGTCGCCGGTACGGTGACAGCCGATGCACTCGTGGGGGGCCTCGCGGAACCCGGCCGCGGATTCGTGGCAGCCGGAGCACCGCGCCCGGGCATGGGCGCCCTCCAGCCGGAAATCGGTCTGTCGGTGATCGAAGAGCTGCGGGTCGAGGAGAACGATGTCCACCTCTCTCCCCTTGTGATCGGTGTGGCACTCCCGGCACTCGCGTCTCGCCACCTCCTGCGAACGGCCGTGATAGCCGCTTCCGCTGTCCATGTCGGCCGCCACCTTCTCGTGGCAATCGAGGCAGAGCTGGATCTGCGAGTCGCGCTTGAATTTCAGGTGGCACCTGTCGCACTGCTTCTCCCACTCGGCGTGACCCGCGATCACCTTCCCCGGCATCATCAGCGACTCGAGGGGGCCGGCGGTGACGAAGGTCGGTACCCACAGCAGTGCCATCCACACCAGCGGCAGGCCCGGTGACAGGAGAGAGAGGGGGTGATCAGTAGACGTGGACGGCATAGACGTGTACCAGGCCGGAGATCACCAGCATGATGAAGAGAGGGAGGTGCAGCATGTGCCAGAGTCCGAACAGGCGCTCGAAGAGGCCGAGTGTGACAAGGCTGCGCACACTCTGGAGATAGTGGTCGATCTGTCGTCGATAACTCTTCATGGCGCGGCGTCTGTCGGCGGCGGCCATCTGGTTGCGTTCGAGGTGTTGCCGGTGAAGCTGCAGCATCCGGCGACGGACCACGCGGGCGGAGAGTGCAACGGAGAGGGGAGAGAGGAGCTTCGCGAAGGCGGAGCGATCCCTCGCCAGGAGCTCTCCCTCCCAGTGGGCGAGAAGATCGCGTTCCTCTTCGTCGCCAGCATCTTCCCCGGCCAGCTCTGCGCGCTGGCTCCGGATCGATTCGCGAAGCTGCCGGGCCTCCAGTTTCTGGCCGTAGAGACCCTGATGGATGTGGGTATAGAGATACCGGCCAACCAGTCCGCTGCTGGCGACCACGACCATGCAGGCGAGGGCCACCTGGCTGTTGAGGGAGCCGAGCGAGAAGTTGCAGTGGAAGAGGATGCAGGCGGGACCGATCACGCCGAGCACCATGTGCAGCCGGAACCACCAGGCGACCGGGCCCAGCCGGCGCATCACTCTCAGGTGCTTGCGCAGGGGGTAGAGCAGCAGGGCCAGCATCATGCTGGCACCGGTGATTCCCAGCCAGTAGCCGATCCCCTCCTCGGGGTTGACCAGCGGATGGTGGCGGCGGGAGAAACCCCAGGCCAGCGCCCAGGCGGTGGCGAACAGCAGTACCGGCATTCCGCCGAGGAGACGGGCAAGGGGGGCGCCGTGGGTCCGGGGCTGGATCGCTTCGCTGGTCATCGTCTCCTCTGGTTCTCTTCGCCGGTGATGTCCATTGCCGGTTGGGCATGTGTTTGGGATAATATTCCCATTATTGATCGATTCAACCCCATCCAAAGTGTTATATTTGGGATTTGTGACCCATTTCTGATTTTAGTCGAACAATGCTTCTGTTTTCTTGAGTCGTGCCCGAAAGGGAGAGTAGGGTAGCCTTCGGCCGTTTCGTGGCGGATCCGCGGGGGGGTTGGGCACACACGCGTGGACGGGATCGTTCTGGAGAACCGATGGATTTGCCGTTACCTCTCTACTATCTGGCACCGATGGCGATCATCTGGCTGATCTACGGCATCCTTCGCCAGCGTCATCAGCGCAGCAGCGCCGAGCTTCGCCGCACCTCCCGGGAGGCAGGCATGAAGGAGCCGGTCACCCTCCATCCGGTGATCGATACGGTGCGCTGCATCGGTTGTGGTTCCTGCGTCTCCGCCTGTCCCGAAAAGCGAGTACTGGGGCTCATCGAGGGGAAGGCGCACCTCATCCAGCCCGCCAACTGCATCGGCCACGGCGCCTGCAAGGCGGCCTGCCCCATGCACGCCATCGAGCTGGTGTTCGGCACCCGCAGCCGCGGGGTCGAACTGCCGGCCGTCGGTCCCGATTTCCAGACCGATGTGCCGGGCATCTTCATCGCGGGAGAACTGGGCGGCATGGGACTGATCCGCAACGCCATGGAGCAGGGGCGACAGGCGATGGAGTCGATCGCCGCCCTCTCCGGCATGGGCGGGAGTGAAATGGTGGACGTGGTGATCGTCGGGGCCGGGCCTGCCGGTTTGGCGGCCACCCTCACCGCGGCCGATCTGGGATTGCGTTATGTCACCATCGAGCAGGAGGCATTGGGCGGGTGTGTCGCTCACTATCCTCGGGGGAAGCTGGTGATGACCGCGCCGGTGACCCTTCCGATGGTGGGCAAGGTGCGCTTCTCCGAGACCACCAAGGAGGAGCTGCTGGAGTTCTGGCACCGGACGGAACGGCGAGCGGGGCTCGAGATCCGTTACGGCGAGCGCATGGAAAAGGTCACCCCGCTGGGGGACGGGGGGTTCGAGGTGTGTACCAACCGGGAGACGCTTCGCTGCCGCGCCCTGCTGCTGGCCATCGGGCGTCGGGGTACTCCCCGCAAGCTGGGGGTGCCGGGAGAGGAGCTGCCCAAGGTGGTCTACCGGCTCGTCGACCCGGAACAGTACCGGGGCCAGCGTGTGCTGGTGGTGGGGGGCGGGGACAGTGCCCTGGAGGCGGCCCTGGCGATCGCCGGCCAGGAGGGCAGTGAAGTGGTCATCTCCTACCGCTCCGAGGCCTTCAACCGGGCCAAGCCGAAGAATCGGCAGCGCATCGAGGCGATGGTCGGAGAGGGGCGGTTACGGGTCCTCTATCGATCCAACGTGAAATCCATCG